>JBNJDH010000076.1:0-10639 GCA_051744695.1 Bacteroidota bacterium
TCAAAAAAAATTTTGTTTTGCAAAAAATCGGGGGGGGTAGTATTGATGAAAGTGATTCATTTTGTGATTAATGGGGCGGATTTCTTGGTGAGAGTTTCGAGTTCCGAGTTCCTGGTTAACTGAAATCAAATGTTTTTAATTTCCCTTTATCACTGTTATATATATAGATATTTCCGTATGCAGTTTTTACATTAATGTTTTGACCAATTAATGCAGAATCTCTGTTCTCAAGCCCTGCTACTTCCAAAGATTTATAAAATTTAGTTTGGTTAAAATCTTTGAATTCAAGTTCTTGAAACATGATTTTTTTATCTAAATCATCTTCTGATTCCTTACATCCAACAATGCATAAAAAAATAAATAGCAGTTTTAAGTTTTTCATCTCATCTTAAAGTTTTAATATATTTCATTTGTGTGTATAAAAGCCTTATTGCCAGGATGTGGCCACAAATTTTTATGCAAACATGCATCACACGGATATTATCCCGATTCGATCCTAATCTTGTTATTTAGGCAGGTTTACTTCCTGTACTGTTTCTATCTATGAATCTACTACTTAAATTTTTTGATTTTATCACCTGGTAAGGTGTCTTTCCCGGAGTCACATAAAAAATTTCCGGGGCAATTGAAATTATTGGTGAAATGACTGTTTTAGGTGATGGTATTTTTGATGGAATAAGGAAAGTTGTCAGGAATCTAATGAAATGTGATTGTGTCCCGAAAATGCAGCATGTGAGGATTAGGGGTTGTCTCATTTTTTTAGGTTTTTGCAGATCGATTTTGAATTACATTAACAAAAATAAAAAAAATCAGATGTTCCCAATGATAAAAATTTTTTGTGCTAACGGGTTGATTATTTTGGCTCAATAGGCTTAAATTGATTAGGAATCAGAAGTTTTGTATTGATTAACTAGCGATGTTGTTCACCTTTTTTCAAAACCTTCTTATTTTTAAAAAATATAAATAACAATCACCCCTACATAATGTAATCTGCATATAGCAAAATTAAAAAAGTATTGTTTAAATTTGCCAACAATACAGAATTATCGCATTGATGCAGGCATTTATAAAAACACACCGTTATCTTCTTGACCACCTGGTGGTTCCGGTACATCGTCATTTGCTTGAATTCATTGATTGGGACCATCGTCTCATCGGAATTCAGGGGGCCAGAGGTGTGGGAAAAACCACCTTCCTGCTCGATTATGCCAAAACCTACTACGGTAATGATAAGTCCTGCCTGTATGTAAATCTCAACAACTTATATTTTGCTGAGAAGAGTGTGGTCGAATTTGCGGATGAATTCCGGAAGACGGGAGGCAAAATCCTTTTACTCGATCAGATTTATAAATACCCCGACTGGGCCGAAGAGCTGAAATATTGTTACGACCATTTTGAAGATCTGAAGATTGTTTTCAGCGGGTCACCGCTTATGCGCCTGGACGAAGGGAATTCTGTGCTTGACGGATGTGCCAGGGTTTACAATCTGGAAGGCTTCACATTCCGGGAGTATCTAAACCTGAAAACCGGCAACGATTTCCGGCCTTATTCTTTGGATGAGCTGATTCAGGATCATGAAGATATAGCGGCATCAGTGGTTGAAAAGGTTAAGCCCCTGGCATATTTCACCGATTATCTTCATCACGGTTATTATCCCTTCTTTCTTGAGAAACGCAACCATCTGGAAAATTTGCTGAAAACCATCAATCTTGTGTTGGAAATCGACATCAGTTACCTGCAACAGATTGAGCTGAAATATCTTCCCAAATTGCGGAAGTTGCTTTATATTGTAGGAAAATCGGCTCCATTTCAGCCCAATATCAGCCGGCTGAGTCATGAAGTGGAGACCAGCCGTGCCACCATTATGAATTATCTGAATTACCTGCGGCAGGGGAGGCTTATTAATCTGCTGTACGAGGACAATCCCGACCCGTTGAAAAAACCCTCTTGTGTTTACCTGCAAAATCCCAACCTTGTGTATTCCGTGGCCAGGGGGGAAGTAGAGATGGATGTTTTGCACAAAACCTTTTTTTACAATCAGGTGGGGTATCTTAACAATATGAATTACAGCGCAACTGCTGATTTTATAGTCAACGAACAATTGCCCTTTTACGTGGGCGGACGAAATATTGAGAAAAAAAGGCAAAACAACAACGGTTATTTTGCCCGTGATATGGTCGAGGTGGGAGCCGGAAACCAAATCCCCCTCTGGCTTTTTGGATTTTTGTTTTAAAAATTTTAAATTCAAATGCTTACCTTGTTGTGGAGATGCCGGAACAAGGTGAATCCAGAAGGAGTTCGCATGCATTTTATTAATATCTAATAACAACCGGTGTCAACCGGAATTTGAATTCTTTGCAAATTGAATTGTTAAAATAAGGAGAACAGAGAAATGGTTAAAAACAAGAAGTTCATTACCTGTGACGGGAATTACGCTGCATCTCACGTAGCTTATATGTTCAGTGAGGTTGCGGCGATTTATCCCATTACTCCGTCATCGAACATGGCTGAAAACATTGACGAGTGGGCGGCCAGCGGACGGAAAAACATTTTCGGAGAGACCGTGAAGGTGGAGGAACTGCAATCAGAAGGCGGTGCCTCAGGTGCGGTACACGGCGCTTTGCAGGCCGGTGCCCTTACTTCTACCTTTACTGCATCGCAGGGGTTGTTGCTGATGATCCCGAACATGTATAAAATTTCCGGCGAGCTTTTGCCGGGTGTGTTCCACGTTAGTGCCAGGAGTCTTGCCGCTCAGGCGCTTTCTATCTTTGGTGACCACAGCGATGTGATGGCCACCCGCCAGACCGGGTTTGGTATGATCGCCACCGGAAGCGTCCAGGAAGTTATGGATCTGGCCGGGATTGCCCACCTGGCATCCATCAAAAGCCGCATTCCATTCCTTCACTTTTTCGATGGTTTCCGTACCTCGCATGAGATTCAGAAGATTGAAGCCATTGATCAGGATGAGCTGGCCAAGCTGATTGATCAGGATTCCCTGCAGAAGTTCCGCGACAACGCGTTGAATCCCGAACATCCAGTCACAAGGGGTACAGCCCAGAACCCCGATATTTACTTCCAGTCACGCGAAGCGGCCAATCCATTTTATGATGCTGTACCCGACATCGTGTCCGATTATATGGATAAGGTATCCGAAATTACAGGTCGCAAGTACCGGCCTTTCGACTACTATGGTGCAGAAGATGCAGAACATGTGGTTATGGCCATGGGATCGGTGACCGATACCATTAAGGAAACTGTTGATTATATGAACAGCCAGGGCGAAAAGGTTGGTTTGATCGCCGTTCACCTGTATCGTCCTTTCTCGCCAAAATATTTCTTTGAAGCTTTCCCGAAGAGCTGTAAGCGCATTGCCGTTCTCGACCGGACAAAAGAACCCGGAGCCAATGGAAATCCGCTTTACCTTGATGTGCGTGATCTCTTCTATGGAAAGGAAGACGCACCCATCATTGTGGGAGGCCGCTACGGACTTTCTTCTAAGGATACCACACCTGCTCAGATTGTTTCGGTTTTTGAAAACCTGAAGATGAGCGAGCCTAAGAACGACTTTACAGTGGGTATTGTGGATGACGTAACCTACAAATCTCTGCCACTGAAAGATGAGATTGACCTGGCACCCAAAGGAACTTTCTCGGGTAAATTCTATGGTCTGGGTTCAGACGGAACTGTGGGAGCCAACAAGAACTCCATCAAGATCATTGGGGAGAACACCGATAAATTTGCACAGGCCTATTTTGCTTACGACTCCAAAAAATCAGGTGGCATCACCATTTCTCACCTGCGATTTGGTGATGAACGCATTCGCTCGCCTTATTTGGTGAACACCCCCGACTTTGTGGCTTGTCACGTACCTGCTTACCTGGGTAAGTATGACATGCTCAAGGGCCTGAAAAAGGGCGGTACATTCCTGCTCAACAGCATTTGGGATGAGGAAGAGACCAAGAAGCGACTTCCGGCCGATATGAAAAGGTACATGGCCGAAAATGACATCAACTTCTACATCATCAACGCCACCCAGATTGCTAAAGAAATCGGGCTTGGTAACCGTACCAATACCATTATGCAATCGGCTTTCTTCAAGATCTCCGAAGTGATCCCTTACGATCTGGCCGTGAAACAGATGAAGAAGTTTATCGAGAAGACTTTCAGTTTGAAAGGTGAAGACATCGTTAACATGAACTTTAAAGCTGTGGAGCGCGGCGGCGATGTGACCAAAGTTGAAGTTCCTGCCGAATGGGCCAGTGCTGAGGCTGAAGCTGAGACCAATGGTAAACCCACTCCCGACTTTATCAAGAATATTGTTTATCCCATCAACGCCCAAAAGGGTGATGATCTTCCTGTAAGCGCCTTCCGTGGACGTGAAGATGGCACATTCCCTGCCGGAACCACTGCCTACGAAAAGCGGGGCATTGCCGTGGAGGTCCCCGAATGGCAGACAGACAATTGTATTCAATGTAACCAGTGTGCTTACGTGTGTCCCCACGCGGCAATCCGTCCCTTCCTGTTGAACGAGGAAGAGGTGGCCAATGCACCGGAGGGAACCACCACGAAAAAGGCCAATGGTAAAGCTTTTGCCGGTCTGCAATATCGCATCCAGGTGACCGTACTCGATTGTACTGGTTGTGGCAACTGTGCGGATGTTTGCCCATCCAAAGAGAAAGCTTTGGTCATGAAACCGGCCGATTCGCAACAGCACCAGATTGAGCGTTGGGACTATATGGTTAATGAGGTTTCCATCAAGGACAACCTGATGAAAAAGGACACCAACCTGAAGGCATCACAGTTTGCGCAGCCATTGTTTGAATTCTCCGGGGCTTGTGCCGGATGTGGTGAAACGCCTTACATTAAGCTCATTACTCAGCTTTACGGAGACAGAATGATGATTGCCAATGCCACCGGATGTTCTTCCATTTATGGTGGTTCAGCGCCAGCAACACCCTATTGCACCGATAAAAACGGTCACGGGCCGGCGTGGGCCAACTCCCTGTTCGAAGACAATGCCGAGTATGGTATGGGGATGGCTGTTGGCGTGAACAAACTCAGAGATCGCATTGAGCGCCTGATGAAGGAAAATATGGAGGAAGTTTCTGCTGAAACCAAAGAGACTTTCCAGGCCTGGATGGATGCCAAAGAGGATGGTGAGAAAACACGCGAGGTTTCCGATGCCGTTGTGAAAGCCCTCGAAAAAGAGAAACATGCCGTGGCTTCCGAGATCCTTAAGCTGAAAGACTATCTTGTGAAGAAATCAGTTTGGATCTTCGGCGGTGATGGTTGGGCTTATGACATTGGCTATGGCGGCCTTGACCATGTGATTGCTACCGGCATGGATGTGAATCTCCTGGTCATGGACACCGAGGTTTATTCCAATACCGGCGGACAGTCATCCAAATCCACACCCGTAGGAGCTGTGGCCAAGTTTGCAGCTGCCGGAAAACAGGTTCGGAAGAAAGACCTGGGGCTGATGGCCACCACTTATGGGTATGTATATGTTGCCCAGGTTTCTATGGGAGCCAGTCAGACGCAGTATTTCAAAGCCATCAGGGAGGCAGAAGCCTATCCCGGACCTTCTCTCATCATTGCTTATTCACCCTGTATCAACCACGGCTTGAAAGCGGGAATGGGCAAAGCGCAGGAAGAAGGCAAACGTGCTGTTGAGTGCGGATACTGGCATCTGTATCGCTACAACCCGATGCTAGAAAAAGAAGGCAAGAACCCGTTCCAGCTCGATTCGAAAGAGCCCGACTGGAGCAAGTTCGAAGACTTCCTGAAAGGCGAAGTTCGTTATACTGCACTGATGAAATCTTTCCCTGAAGAGGCAAAAGAGTTGTTCGTAAGTGCGAAAGAGAATTCAAAATGGCGTTACAACAGCTATAAGCGTCTTGCCGCTATGGTTTATGACAATGCCGAGTAAATATTCAGTCATCTCAGGATGAGTTTTTTAGGGCAGTTCCGGTTTCCGGGGCTGCCTTTTTTTTCGATCTTTGCCCAAAGATTTGAGCATCTGGTTCAACAAAATGGCGGTAATAAATGTTAATAAAAGAAACCCGACATTTAGTAACCAAAAAAGAACCTTGGAATATGGATTTAACAACACATTACATGGGGATTCCCCTCAAAAATCCCCTGATGATTGGTGCCAGTAATCTTGTGACCGATCAAGAGGTGATCAAAAAACTTGAGACAGCAGGTGCCTCCGCTATTGTTTACAAATCGCTTTTTGAAGAGCAGATCAACCTGGAAGCTGGCGAACTGGAAGAGGAACTTCACGAATATGACGACCGGCATGCCGAAATGATCGACTTGTTCCCCAAAGTGAAGCATTCCGGCCCGCGTGCGCATCTAATGGCTGTTAAAGAGCTGAAAGAATCCGTCTCCATACCTGTTATTGCCAGTTTGAACTGTATTTTTGAAGAAACCTGGGAGGAATATGCCAAATTGTTGGCCCAGACAGGTGTTGATGGACTGGAGATTAACTTTTATCACACCATTACGGATGCCACCAAGACACCTTCGGAGATCGAGAGCAATCGCATTGAAATTTTGAAAAGAATCAAAAGGGCGGTTGATATTCCTGTTTCTGTGAAGCTAAGCCCGTTTTATACCAATGCCCTGGAATTTATTAACCGTTTGAGTGAAGACGGAGCCGACGCATTTGTGCTTTTCAATCGATTGTTTCAGCCGGATATCAACATCTGGAAAGAATCATTCGAGATGCCTTACAACTTGAGTCACAAGGGCGACAGTCGCTTGTCTCTGCGTTATGCAGGTCTGTTGCATGGCCGTTTGCATGCCAGTATAGCCGCAAACACCGGCATTCAGGATGGGGAAGATCTGATTGGTGCCTTGTTGGCCGGATCGGATGTTGCGCAGGTGGTGAGTACCGTGTATCGCAATGGTCCCGAGCAGATTGCCAGAATGCTGGAAGAACTGGAGAGTTGGATGAAAGAGAAGAATTATCAGTCTTTGGACGATTTTCATGGAAAGATGGCACACAGCCGGATTACAGAGCCTTTTGCCTATAAACGCGGGCAGTATGTCGATTTCCTCATGAAAACCAAGGAATATTTCAAAAAATACCCCATGCGTTGATTTTGTATTGGCGGATAGTTGTTTTCATTAATACCCCCGGGTGTTGTAGTGGTTGTAGATGCTCAACAGGCCGGGGTTTCTTATGAAGCAGAATTGAGGAGGAGGGTAAAGCATCGATAAAGATAAGCCCCAAAGGGTTAAAAGCAATAGCATGGGGCAGTCCCTCTGCTAAAGCTTCGGCGACACGCGGAGCGCTCTATGATAGAAAAGAAAAGCCCGGTTTCGAATTGAGCCCCAAAGAAAGGGGCGATAGCTATAGCATGCGGCAACGCCCTATGATGAATATGTCAATAGATTCCCAAGCCCTGAAAGGGCGCAAGAGCCATACCTAACGAACACAATCCGTTTTTCTATTCTTTCGCCCTTTCAGGTCTCTTTTGGAAATCGAGTTCTTTTTTTTTATAGGGCACTGCCCATGCTTTTGCTGTCAGGCCGTTGGCCATATTTCAAGAAAAAATGTTTCTTCAAAGAACTTTTTATTTCTTTGATCTCCCATTTCAAAAACCGGGAAACAATCCATTCCGTTGCCTGACTAATTTATAGTAAAATTCCTAAAAAATGTAAATATCAGCACCATAAACCTTTTTAAGTTTGAAATTTCGATGGAAAATTAATTAATTTTAGACCCCCAAAAATTGGGAATTATTTTCGAAATTAATATAGAATATTGCAAAAGAAGCAGTTATGAGCAAAAAACGTGTTTACACATTTGGAAACGGACAAGCCGAGGGCCGGGCAGATATGAAAGAGCTCCTCGGTGGTAAAGGTGCCAACCTTGCCGAAATGAACCGTATTGGTGTGCCGGTACCTCCGGGATTTACCATCACCACTGAGGTTTGTACGGAGTATAATGAGCTCGGTCACGATAAGGTCGTAGAACTTATTAAAGACGAAGTAGAAAAGGCTATTGCACAGGTTGAGGAACAGACCGGTACGAAATTTGGCGACAACAACAACCCGTTGTTGGTTTCCGTTCGTTCAGGGGCACGGGCTTCCATGCCGGGAATGATGGATACCATCCTTAATCTTGGTATCAACGAAGACGTTGTGGAAGGCCTTTCCAAAAAAACCGGTAATGAGCGGTTTGCCTGGGATTCTTACCGCCGTTTTATCCAGATGTATGGTGATGTCGTGCTTGGCCTTGAGCCCGAGTCTAAAGAGGCTGCTGATCCTTTCGAAGAGATCATGGAAAAAGTAAAAGAAGAGCGTGGCATTGAGTTGGATACACAATTCACTGTTGAGGACCTCAAAGGGCTCGTTCAGAAATTTAAAGCTGCTGTGAAGAAGCAGACCGGGAAAGATTTCCCAACCTCTGCATATGATCAGTTGTGGGGAGCCATCTCCGCCGTATTTGGCAGTTGGATGAATCCCCGGGCTGTTTACTACCGTCGTATGGATGGCATTCCTGATGAATGGGGTACGGCTGTGAATGTGCAGGCCATGGTATTTGGTAACATGGGCAATTCTTCTGCTACCGGTGTGGCTTTCTCAAGAGATGCAGCAACCGGTGAAAACATTTTCAACGGTGAGTACCTGATCAACGCCCAGGGTGAGGATGTTGTTGCCGGTGTTCGTACACCCCAGCAGATCACCCTTGAGGGAAGTAAGCGTTGGGCCGAGCTTCAGGGCATCTCTGAAGAAGAGCGTGCCCGTGAGTATCCTTCCCTGGAAGAAGCCATGCCTGAGGTTTACAAAGAGCTTTTCGAGGTTCAGCGGAAGCTTGAGGAGCACTACAAGGACATGCAGGATTTGGAGTTTACCGTTCAGGAAGGCAAGCTTTGGTTGCTGCAAACCCGGAATGGTAAACGTACCGGTGCTGCTATGGTGAAGATTGCCATGGATATGTACCGGGACAACATCCTCGACGAGAAAACTGCTCTCCTGCGCCTTGAGCCCGGTAAACTTGATGAACTGCTTCACCCTGTATTTGATTCTGTGGCCATTCGTTCTGCCAATGTGCTGGCCAAAGGGCTTCCGGCTTCACCTGGTGCAGCCACCGGACAAGTTGTTTTCTTTGCCGATGAAGCTTCAAAATATGAACAAACCATTTTGGTTCGTACCGAGACTTCTCCCGAAGACCTTGAAGGTATGAACGTGGCCCGTGGTATTCTGACTTCACGTGGGGGAATGACTTCTCACGCGGCGGTTGTGGCCCGTGGAATGGGTAAATGCTGTGTCTCCGGTGCCAGCGCTGTCCGCCTGGATTATCGTGCCCGCACGATGACCATTGAAGGTCGGGTGTTTAAAGAAGGCGACTGGATTTCACTCAACGGTTCTACCGGTGAAGTCTATGACGGCAAAGTAGAAACACGTAAGCCTGATTTGAGCGGTGACTTCGGTAAGATCATGGAGATTTCCGATAATTTTGCCCGCATGAGCGTGCGTACCAATGCCGATACACCCAATGATGCCAAAGTGGCAAGTGACTTCGGTGCCAAAGGTATTGGCCTTTGCCGGACCGAGCACATGTTCTTCGAAGGTGACCGGATCAAAGCCATGCGTGAAATGATCCTCTCAACCACGAAAGAAGGTCGTAAGAAAGCTTTGACCAAGTTGTTGCCCTATCAGCGCGAAGATTTCGAAGGCATTTTCGAAGCTATGGCCGGTTATGGCGTGACGGTTCGTCTGCTGGATCCCCCGTTACATGAATTTGTACCCCATCAGCAGGCAACTCAGAAATCACTTGCAGAAGAGATGGGTGTGCCCATTGATCAAATTCGCAACACTGTAGCTGAGCTTGAGGAGTTCAATCCCATGCTTGGTCACCGTGGTTGCCGCCTGGGTATCACATATCCTGAGATTACTGAAATGCAGGCCCGTGCCATTATCGAAGCTGCACTCAACCTGAAGAAGAAGGGGGTTGATGCACGTCCCGAGATCATGGTGCCATTGGTCGGAACCCTTAAGGAGTTCAAGATGCAGGCTGATGTAATCAGAGCTACTGCAGACAAAGTGTTTGAAGAGAACGGCGAAAAGGTGGACTACCTGGTAGGTACAATGATCGAGATCCCGCGTGCAGCTCTTACAGCTGATGCCATTGCCAAAGAAGCCGATTTCTTTTCATTCGGTACCAATGACCTGACTCAGATGACGTTTGGTTATTCCCGCGACGATGCCGGAAGGTTCCTGCCCATTTACCTGGACCAAGGTGTCCTGAAGGAAGATCCTTTCCAGGTTCTTGATCAGGAAGGTGTTGGCCAGCTTGTTGAAATGGGAACCAAGCGTGGACGCGATGCCAAGAAAGACCTGAAAGTCGGTATTTGTGGTGAGCATGGCGGTGAGCCTTCATCTGTTGAGTTCTGCCATCGTACCGGCATGGACTATGTCAGCTGTTCACCTTACCGTGTACCTATTGCACGTCTGTCAGCTGCACAGGCGTCAGCAAGGGAGAAGAAGTAAGCATCTGATTTGTTTGATATTTTATTTAGAAAGCGGGAGCCAAATGGTTCCCGCTTTTTTTGCTATTTTTGCACTTTAAAAATAAACTGGTGGCACGAATACTTGCTTTTGATTATGGAAAGAAAAAGACCGG
>JBNJDH010000077.1:0-10625 GCA_051744695.1 Bacteroidota bacterium
GTGTTGCCACTGAATATCGAATCGAACCAACCGGGAGGCGTTCAGAAAATTGCCGAAGAGTTATATGCCTTTTTTAGCCGGTTTGACAAACTTGATTTATCTGCTTTTCAACGTTTTGGATTATGAGAATATTAAAAGATCATGCATTGGGTATGGTTGTGGATGTGCAGGAAAAGCTTTTTCCCCACATTCATGATCATGAACAGGTAGGTCAAAACATCGGGATACTGATCGAAGGCCTGAAAACGCTTGATGTGCCTGTTTTTGTGACTGAACAATACAAGAAAGGACTGGGAGAGACCATTCCTTCGCTGGCACGCCTGGTGGAAAACTATCCCCATGGCGAGAAATCGGTTTTTAGCTGTTGCGATGACCCGGCCATTATGGAAAGTATTGAAATTTCTTCACGGAGGGACATTATTCTGGCCGGGATCGAATCCCATATATGTGTTTTGCAAACGGCCATTGATCTGAAAGAGAGAGGATATAGGCCCGTGGTTGTACGAAATTGTGTAGGTTCCCGGAAACCTGAGGATACCGAAGTGGCCATGACCCGGCTTTTTCAGGAGGGGATACGTGTGACCACTTACGAATCCATTTTGTTTGAGTTGTGCCGGGTTTCCGGAACAGATCAGTTTAAAGCCATCTCAAAGTTGGTAAAGTAGAATCCGATACTTTTTATGACACGAATTTTTGGACTGGGTGAAACGGTTCTTGATGTGATTTTTAAGGATGGCCAGCCCGTGGCTTCACGGCCAGGCGGTTCTGCTTTCAATGCCCTTGTTTCGCTAGCCAGGGCCAATCACGATGTGCACATGATTAGTGAAATCGGGATCGATGAGGTTGGTGAACAGATTGTTGCCTTTCTTCAGGAAAACGGGGTGCAAACAGAATGGTTGTACCGTTTCGAAAAAGGAAAGACACCGGTTGCCCTGGCTTTTCTGGACGAAAATAACAATGCCTCCTATCAGGTATACAAAGATTTTCCTGATTTGCGTCTTCATACCGATGGGCCCGAATTCCGGGAGGGAGATGTTCTGTTGTTTGGATCTTTTTTTGCAGTTAACCCGGTATTGCGGTCCCGGGTGTTGCCTTTGCTTCAGAAGGCCCGAAGTCAGGGGGCATATTTGATCTACGACCCCAATTTCAGGAAACATCATGCTGCAGGGATTGAAGAGTATCGCCCCATAGTGGAAGAGAACTTTGCACTGGCCCATTTGGTCCGTGGGAGTGATGAGGATTTTGAGACCATTTATCCCGGTATGTCCGTGGATGATGTCCTGGAACGGATTTTTAGTTTCGGCCCACGGGTAATGGTAACTGCCAATGCCGGTGGTGTTTCTTGTCTTGTCGACGGACACCGGTTTCATGAAGCTGCCCGCGAACTTTTACCTGTAAGCACCATCGGGGCCGGGGACAACTTCAATGCCGGCCTGATCCATGGCATGAAGCGGTTTCCTCATTTAAATGGGACGTTGGAGACATGGAAAGAAATTGTCTCTTACGCCATAGCCTTTTCCTCTGACGTTTGTATGTCTTTTGACAATTACATCTCCCGGGATTTTGTCCAGAGGTTGTTTAATGAGCCCGATGAGGTGCTATAGGGGCTGCTGAAAAAATCAACAGGTTTTAGAATAGAAGGGGAAGCCGGCTGGTTGGGTCTGTTTTGGCACCTCTAAAACAGAGGCTGTTTAAAAACTCCCTCTTTTCTCTGTTTTCTTCTATATGACTAATTTAAATTCTCATGAGATTAGCACCTTACTTCAGTAGGGTGTTTCGATTTCCCCGGAACTGCAAGCAACTGTTCATCGTGCAGCATCCGGGCTTACCACTCTCAGGAGAAAAGCCCTCAGGTCTTCCGGGTTTTCAAATACCATGTCTGCACCGGCCGAGGTTAATACTTCCTTTTCCAGGGGGCCCGTATTAATGGCAACCGTGAAAATGCCTGCGTTTACAGCAGATTCGATGCCCAGGGGGGCGTTTTCTATCACTAAGCTTTCATTGGCCTTGCAACTTGCTTTCTCCAGACCAATGAGGTAGGGTTCCGCGTGGGGTTTCCCTTTTTTGACATCTTTCCCTGACACCACTTCATGAGGCTGCACGCCAAAATCCTTGTGGAGACGTTCCAGCAAGGTGGGTTGCCGCGAACCTGTCACAACAATAATTTTCTTTCCGGAATTTCTGACATCCGTGATAATCTGCTGCATACCGGGGATGATCTCTGCCGGGGGAACATCGGCCATTAAACGGGTCTTTTCCTTGTATATACCGTCTGTTTCGTCCGGTGTGGCTTCCCGGTCTTCAATTTCCCCAATGGCCTTCCGTATGGTTCCTTCGCCGGTGCGTCCTTCATTGGCATAAGCTTCTCTGGACGGAAAAACGATCCCGTATTTTTTGAAAGCCCTCACCCATGTGTCTGCATGATGTTTCATGCTGTCGTACAATACACCGTCCATGTCGAAGAGCACGGCTTTTATGTTTGTGGGGACCTGATTCTTTATTGATGTCATTTTTTTATTTTTTTCGGATTCAAATTAACGAGCCATTTCAAAGGGAAACATTAAACTCAATACATCCCGGAAAAAAGACGGGATTAAGCTCCGGCAAAAATAACAAAAAAGAAAAGGGTGGTTTGTCTCTAATGATTACTCAGATGATTGGATTTGTTACACAAGTGGCTTACCGGGCGAAGTTTATTTGCCCGGAAAAGAGGGATAACCGATCGGTGACATTGCCCTTTTTTAAAGGAATTACCGATTTTGAGTGGCTCTAATCCGTATTTCAGCCAATAAAGATATAACTGCCTGTTAACCAATTTTTAAATTTTCTATCTTAAAAAGTCAATGTGATCCGGTTCAGGTCGAATCAGAAAAATTTGGTATTTTAGCACGGTCGTTGAAAATGCTGGCCAAAAAATCTGATCTCATGCCATATCCGGGGATTACGTTTTCTTCCGAAATCATTGAAGCTTTGCCGTTGATCAGGGCCGGGTTGCTAACAGCATCGGTGCAGGTGACAGAGGAAAGTGAACCGCTTGGAGTTGAAATGGACCGGGTGTTGGATGAAACAGCAAAAGAGCTGGATGCAGAAAAAATCCGCAATTTTCAACCTGTGAAAGCAGCCAAAGAAGCCTATAAAGCTTTGGGCAAAGATCCCAACCGTTACCGGCCGGCTGCCGAATCGCTGCTGCGCCGGGTCAGTAAGGGAAAAGGATTGTACCGGGTCAACAACGTGGTGGACTGTCTCAATCTTGCATCGGTTCAGACGGGCTTTTCCATTTGCGGATATGATCTTGATAAGATTGAAGGAGATATTGAATTGGGAAAAGGGCAACCCCGTGAACCTTATGAAGGCATCGGAAGAGGACATTTAAACATTGAGAACTTGCCCGTGTTTCGTGATGATAAGGGTGCATTCGGGACGCCTACGAGCGATTCCAGGCGAACCCTGATTGACGGTCATACTCAAAAAGTTTTGATGATCATTCCCTCTTTTGACGGAGATGAGGGGCAACTGGTTAAGGCATTGACCCTTTTAAGTGATTTTTTGAAAAGATTTGTGGAAAAAGCAGATCCTGGGACCAAAATAATTGATAATCAATGATTGAAATTTGTGCGTTGGCATCAGGGAGCAATGGAAATTGTTATTACATCGGGAACGATCGCGACGCGGTGCTTGTTGATGCCGGGATCAGTCGGCGGCAGGTGCTCGAAAGAATGAAAGAACGCCGGCTCGACCCTTCCAAAATAAGGGCAGTTTTGATATCACATGAACATGCCGATCATTTCAAAGGCATCAGGGTGTTGAGCAAACATTTAAATGTGCCCGTTTTCATGACCAGACGGGCTTATGACAAGAGCTGGGGGCCCAACCGGCCGGCAAAGATCTCATATTTTGACCCGGGAGATATAATTAAGATCGGTGGCTTTAATGTTTATACGTTTTTAAAACAACATGATGCCGCCGAACCCTGCAGTTTCAGGATTGAACATGACGGTGTGAATGTAGGGGTGATGACTGATATCGGGGAACCCTGTGAGAATGTGCTCCGGCATTTTTCCGAATGTCAGGCCATGTTTCTGGAGTCCAACTATGATGAAGAGATGCTTTGGAACGGCCCATATCCCGGCTACCTGAAAAACAGGGTTTCTTCTGGTTACGGGCATCTATCCAATAAACAGGCCAGTGAGTTGTTGGAAAATTATGGCGGAGAGGATTTGCAGGTGGTTTTTCTCTCACACCTTTCGGCTGATAATAACAGGCCCGAGGTGGCCTTGAATGAATTTGACAGGCTGAAAGACCGTTATCTTGTCAAATTAACCAGCCGGCATACCCCGGCAGAGATATTTACATTGAATAAAAAGGAGGTTGCTTTCTAATTTTTTTAAAGAAATGGATTATAAAGATATTTTGATCAAAATCAGGCGTATTGTTCGTACCATTAATCTGGAATCCAAAAAGGTACAAAAGGACTTTGGGGTCAGCATACCCCAGATTTTGTGCCTCGAATATTTGAAGGCTTCCCCCGGTTATCAGGCCACTCAGCGGGCCATTCGCGATCATTTGAATCTGAATTCCAGTACGGTTACCGGAATCATTAGCCGGCTCGAACGAAAAGGCTACCTGGCCCGGCTGCCTAAATCTGGCGATAAACGGGTTATGCACATCACCCTAACTTCTGCTGGTGATGCTTTGCTTAAACGGACCCCCGATCTCCTTCAGCAGCGACTGAAAGATAAATTGAAAGGCCTTTCCAATGAAGAATTGGCCAGAGTTGGCGGGGCGCTCGATCTGTTGATTGAGATGCTCGAAATTGAGCCGGCTGAGGCTGATGAGTTGCCGCTGATAACCGGCGATTTTGAAGGAGAGGCGGGAAACATTGAGTAAATTTAGCATGAAAATTAGGAGGCTGTCTAAAAGGCCTGTTCTATCTCTGTACCCTTCTGTGTAACTAATCTCATGGCTGGGCAGGTTACTACTGACTAAAAACTTATTTCTCCTTCCAAACTTTTTGCACCACAAAAAGCGTAACCAGGGACATTAGAACACCCGGTACCACGGGGTCCAAATCGGAAGGAAGTGGGATGTTGGAAAAATGGAACAATCCAAACACCACGGTTCCTGCAATGATGGACAAAAGACCTGCTGCAGGTTTGGGATTTTTAAAGAAAATGAAGCCAATGACCGGAGCCAGCAATCCGCTTACCATAAAGGAATAGGAGAGCAGCATCAGATCGAGCACGCTTGGCATGTAGAGGGCCAGGAGCAATGCAAATGTTCCCAGTACCAGGGTCATCAGTTGGGAAACATTCAGTGTCTTCCCCGAATTTTTGACTTTAAAAATATCACGGACAAAGTTGCCCGATGAGGCCATCAGACAACTGTCTGCAGTAGATAGTATTGCTGAAAAATAGGCCGCCAGGATGACTCCCAGCGCACCTGTGGGAAGAATGTATTTCAACATCATGGGCATGGCTGTTTCCTCGTCAATGTTGGCAGCTTCGGCTGCGGGAATAACTCCCTGATCAACGGATACTTTGGCCATGAGCCCCAGAAAAACTCCCAGAAAGGCCATGACCGGGTATTCGAAAAGGCCGGCAAGAAACCACGCTTTTTGTGCTTCTTTCTTTGATGAGGCGGCATAAATGCGCTGGTAGAGTGTCATGCCGATAAACCAGATGGGAATGATGGAAAAAGCCCAGTTTACCACCACCGACCATTTTACATTGGTGAGCGTGAGCATTTGTTGATCTACGGTTTCCCGCAAAACGTCCATGCCGCCCACGCTGTGCAGAGCAAAAGGAACTCCAACGAATGTGAGGCCTGAGAGCAGGATGGTCCACTGAACGGTGTCGGTGTAAATGACGGCTTTAATGCCTCCCAAAGCCGTGTAAACAATGGCAATGATGCCCATGATCAGGGCGGCGTTGTCCACATTCACTCCGTCAATGGTGCCGGCGGTTAATTTGGCGCCTGCCAGAATTTGGCTGCTTGTGAAACCGAGATAACCGATGGCGCTGATGATGCCTGCCCAGAAAGCCACATGCCGACCATAATGATGGCTCAGCATCTCGGGAAAGGTTTGAAACTTGCTTGTAAAGGCAATTTTATATACCCGTGGAATCAGGACCACTGCTGTCAACCATGCCCCGATGAGCCCTGTAAATAAAATCCAGGAACCTGAAAGGCCCATGGCAAAACCCAGACCACCCAGGCCAATGGAAAAACCGCCACCCACATCGGTGGCTACAACGGATAAACCCAGGTGCCACCGGGTCATTTTTCTTCCGCCTACATAATAGTCGTCCGAGCTTTGATTTTTTCGGTGAAACCATAGTCCCACCGTCAACATGACACCTATATAAACAAATATGATGATGAAATCAACTATGTGCATCGTGGTCTGTAGTTAGATCGATGTAAGCGGATCATTTTTCCGGTAAGTCAAACGGTTTTATACCAGACATTCATGCTTTCAATCTTCCCTGATATCTGTGTGTTGTTGATCAGAGTTCCTGTATAGCGGTAATGATTGTTCATGAAGGTTTTGTTCATGGAAGGGGAACACAACCTTGCGATGGTGTAAAAAGAGCGAAACCCCTGATCTTTGAGATAATCTTCCATGGCCCTCAGCAGATGAATGGCGATCTTTTTGCCCCGTTGAGAGGGGAGAACAGCAAAATCAGTCATTTCTGCATTTTTCAGATGATCATTGCATTCGGCCGAGCTGATGCCGACCAGTTGCCCTTCCTGAAAAACACCAAAATAACGGGTCTCTTCCTGCATCTCTTTGGTCAGAAAATCCGGATCGAAGATGGGGAAGGGGTAGCTCTCGAAAACCTGTTCGAAAACCTTCGTCATTTCGCTGGTATCCTCAGGAGTGAGGAGTCTGATGACGTGTGTGTTATCAAGTTCGGGCAATTCAGGATTGACTCCGGAAAGCAGCAAGTCCTGGAAATCATACATTTCTTCAGGATTGGATTTTCTTCTTTCCGGATCGGGATATTTGACCATGAAAAGCGCATCTTCTGTGCCATTGAAAAAACCTGGTACGATGGCTTCGGTTTCATAGCCCGACATACGGAAGGCCGGCCCAAAACGGGAGGAAACCTTGGCGAAGATCTTGGTATAACCATTTCTCTCCGCCAGGTCTTCCATTTTGTCTATGATGCCCGGGAAATCAGTGGGCCAGAGGTTCATTAGATATACACGATTGCTCTCCGTTCCATGCTGAACGGTAGATTTACCGAGTATTTCACTCTTGTCCATTGTCGTCTCGTCTTTGGATGCGTTCATTGTCGGACGGTACCAGAGAAATAGCTTCATCATAATCCGACAATAGTTTTTCAATACCTATGGCGTTCTCTTCATGACCTTCCCTCAGGTCGAGTTCCAGGTTGCATTCTTCGCAGTTGCGATCGCAGGTTGTCTGATGGTAATGGTCAGGTTCTTTGTATGATGTGATGACGCCTTCATAGTTTCTCAAAATCACTCGGTTGGTCGACCATGAGATGATGTAGTTGGGCATTGCGGGGATTTTTCCACCACCGCCTGGTGCATCAATTACATAAGTAGGTACGGCAAAGCCGCTGGTGTGGCCGATCAGGCTTTCGATGATTTCGATGCCTTTTCCGACTGGGGTGCGGAAATGCGACAAGCCTTCAGACAAATCACACTGATAAAGGTAATAAGGACGTACTCTGTTGGCGACCAGTTTGTGTACCAAATCTTTCATGATCCGGGGGCAGTCATTGACATCGGCCAGTAAAACCGACTGATTTCCCAGTGGAATGCCGGCATCGGCCAGTTTCCTTAGGGACTGCCTGGATGATGAGGTGATTTCTCTGGGATGGTTGAAATGCGTATTGATCCAGATCGGATGATGTTTTTTCAGCATATTGACCAGATCGTCAGTGATTCGATAGGGCAGTACAACAGGCGTTCTTGTACCGATCCGGATCACTTCAATGTGATCAATCTTCCTCAGTTCAGTTAGGATCCAGTCCAGGTAATCGTCCGAAAGCAGGAAGGGATCACCGCCTGATAGCAGTACGTCTCGTACTTGCGGGGTATTGCGGAGATATTCCAGTCCCATTTCAACCTGTGATTTTCCGGGAACAAAGTCCTTGTCACCGACTTTCCTTTTACGCGTGCAATGGCGACAATACATAGCACAAACATTGCTCACGTGGAAAAGCACCCTGTCGGGGTAACGGTGGGTGATTCCGGGAACCGGGCTGTCCGTATCCTCGGAAAGGGGATCGCCCATTTCGTGCTCGCCTACATGAAGCTCCCTGTTGTCCAGGAAAGACTGTTTGTAAACGGGGTCGTCCCTGAAATTTTCCTTCTTAATAAGGGAAAGGTAGTAAGGTGTAATGGAGAGCGGAAATTTTCCTTTTGTTTCTTCGAGTTGTTTTTTCTCGTCTTCCGGGAATTTAATTCCGGTCAGTTCTTCAAATTTGTCAATCGTTTTGATTGAATGTTTCAAATGCCACTTCCAATCGCGCCAGTTTGACAGCTCGGAAGACGAATCAATTTTGTTTGCAATCTTTTGTTGATTTGCTGTGAAAATTGCCATAATATTCAGTTTGGTGAATAATCTTTTTATTACAGGGTTGGTTGATTCAAAAAGGTTGATGAATGGAGTCTGATGGGTTTTGAAATATTGTTTCTGCTCGACAAAATTACGCAAAATTTTGGAAATATGAAATTCCTAGAAAGGTTGCGGGTTGTTTGTCGAATTCACCCCAGGGGTTAAGTGTCACAAAAACAGGATTTTAAAAAGTGGTCGGCAGTCGGGTGAAAATTTTAACAGATTGCCGGGTTGCATTAGAAATTGTAAATTTGTCGTATACAAACAAATTTTCTTTTGAACCAATGTCCCTCTCATTGGGTTTGTAAATAGTGTCTGTCCATAAAGTACCACTTGCTGCGTTACACGAATCTGCCAAAAGACTCATTTTCATGAGTAAACTGCCCTTTTGACGGCTTCCAGGCTTTGCAATTGCCACTTTCTGATTAGACACATGACCAAAAACAAACTTTGCTTAGTTTATTGACGGGCAATAAAAAGTGGGAGTTTCAGAAGTCAGCTCCAAATTCTTCAAAATAGAATTCCCGGGCTTTATTGGCCTTTGTTTTAAAATTACATTTTATTTTTGTATAAAACAAACAAATTAAAAAAATTAGATATTCAATGAAGATTCTGAAAGGTAAAGATTTAAAGAAAGGAGATCTTAAAGCCGTTGAAAACAAGATCACGAAGTATGTAAAAAAGCACCAGCCGGTTTACATGGGTGAGATCATCAAAGACATGCGTATGTCTCAGTCGGAGGGACAAAAGCGAATAATCGACCTTTTGCATGCCGGTAGATTGAAATACAAAAAAGGCAGCAACAAAATTGTGAAATAACAGGGTTGATTATAGCAGGAAGTGATTTTTCTGATAAAATTGACCCATGGTGGGGGCTTTTGCTTACCTTCGTATAAGGAATTAAAAATTTAATCATCTATTCTTATGATTGTTGATACTCTTGACAATGCGGCTCGTTATTATATGCTGCATCCTGCCCTGGAAATGGTGCTTGATTACCTGGAAAGCCTGACTCCGGATGATTTTTCGGAAGGGAAAATCGAAATAAGCGGTGATGATGTGTTTATCAACGCCATGTATCAGTCAACCAAGGCAGAAGATGAGGCTGCGTGGGAGGCTCATGAAACATACATTGACATTCATTACCTTGTAGAGGGCACCGAACGCATTTTTTATGCAGAAGAAGATAAAATGGAAGTGGATGAGCCCTACAATGCCGAAAAAGATTGCACCCTGTATAAGGGAAACAATGGTTTTGAAGTCAACTTGCCTGAAGGCGGGTTTGTCATTTTTTTGCCGGGTGAAATTCACAAAGCCATGGTAGCTGACGGACCGCCGGTAAAAGTAAAAAAGTTGGTGGGAAAGATTCGGGTTGATTAAAAAAAAGAAACTGATGCAGAAGGAATAATGAGTATTCTTTCTGCATCAGTTTTATTTTAGTATCGGCGCTGATTTTGGTTTCTGTTACCAGAAAAAGAACGATTGCGGCCTTGACCACCTTCTTCACCTTTTGGTCTTGCTTTTTTCACAACAATCGGGCTGTCGTCAAAAAGACATTCATTCAGGTCTTTGATGGCTTTTGAGGCTGCAGCCTCGTCCTTCATTTCTACAAAACCGAAACGTTTTGAAGAACCGGTTTCCCTGTCCATAATTACTTTGGCTGATACAACTTCACCATACTCGGTGAATAAATCGTTGAGGTCTTCGCTGGTTGTCGCGGCGCTCAACTTTGCTACGAAAAGATTCATGTAAAATAAATGGTTAAAAGGTTGCACAGTACAAGACATCATGGATGATTTCGAAATGCGAAAATCCGGGATGGGGTCTTGTTTTTTATGCAACAAAATTGATAAATAAAAAAATAAACTGAATTGAAGCGTTGCAAGGCTATTCTTGGAAAAAAAGAAGAAGTGCAATACGTTAAATTCTATGGGTACAAAGGAACGCATTTTTTTGATATCACCGCCTTCCGGGATGTGAAAAATATATAAAAGTTATTCCCTGGTAGTCTGAATGTCTTCCAATGGTGTCT
>JBNJDH010000078.1:0-10598 GCA_051744695.1 Bacteroidota bacterium
CTATCGGCCTGTCTGCCATTTTATGAAATAAAACCTATCTATCTCAAAGTTTTTTGCTGAAAAATTGAAAACATCCATTTCATTTGCCGCCAGGCAGGCCTGCCTGCCGTTTTAAATATATACAACCATTCATTTTATTGTTTTTACATTCAAATATCAGAATGATTCGTTTTCATAAACCGTCAGGCAGGCCCGCGAAACCCAAAATTTCCGGCCATTGCGCAAGGCCGTGAAACGAGCATATAGCTGTGATTTCTCAAACCAGCAGAAAAGCTTTCTATTTGAAACATTTGCGAGTTCAATACGACCTTAAAAAGTAAATTTTGTCCGTATTAAAGTCCCCCATTTTGGCTTTCCTCTCTCCACCGGCCTGTCTGCCGTTTTTCATATTAGAAACCTGCTATGAAAACGAATATTTGTTTGAGCAAAATAATATGCTTTTAAAACCCGCCAGGCAGGCCCGGAAAACGGACAGGCCACCGCGCCTTTTAAACACTAACATGTTTAGCTACTTTGAAACTTTCACTTAAAACAGAAAAAACTAAAATTATATTTTGAAACTCTGTTTCAGAACAAGAAGTGTAAAGCTACTTCCAATTTTTAACAAAACACCATTCACTCCCACAAAAGAAACACAACCATAACATCCTAATATTTGTTATTCAGCAGCTAATAAAACAATCCGCAACAGATCGTCAGGAATATTGCCCAAAAATTGTTTATTTACCACAAATCCCGGCCACTTCATCCGGTTTCACCGATTTTTGCTCACCGGTCTCCATGTTTTTCAATGTAACGGTTCCGTTCTCCATTTCTTCTTCGCCCACCATAGCCACAAAGGCAATATTCTTCTTATTGGCATAATTCATCTGCTTTTTCATCTTCACCGAATCGGGGTAGACTTCCACTTTAACACCCTCCCGGCGCAACCGGCCGGCCAGTTTGAGGCAATGCGCAGCCTCTTTGGATCCAAAATTCACAAACAATATTTGAGTCGTGGCGGTCACTTCGGGCGGGAAAAGCTCAAGTTGGTTCATCACATCAAAAATGCGATCAGCGCCAAATGAAATGCCAACCCCCGATACATCTTTCAATCCAAAGATCCCTGTCAGATCATCATAACGACCGCCCCCTGTAATGCTGCCAATTTCCACATCAAGAGCCTTGACTTCAAAAATGGCACCCGTGTAATAATTGAGTCCGCGGGCAAGGGTGAGATCCAATTCAACGGACGTGGGTAACGCCAGACTGTAGATTAGTCCCAGCATTTCCCGGAGTTCTTTTACGCCTTTCATCCCTGCTTCCGAGGCAGCCAAGACATTTTCCAGCGTATCGAGTTTCTCTTCATCCGTGCCCTTAAAGGTAAGAATAGGTTGCAACTGCTCAATGGCAGCATCCGATAACCCTTTTTCCGAAAGTTCGGCATTGACCTTTTCGAGCCCGATTTTCTCGAGTTTGTCAATGGCCACCGTAATATCTGTCAACCGTGAAGATTCCCCGATGACTTCGGCGATTCCGGCCAGCACTTTACGGTTGTTGATCTTCACAACCACGCGAACCCCCAGTTGTCGAAACACCTCATCCACAATCTGCACCAGTTCAACCTCATTGAGAAGGCTGTCGCTGCCTACCACGTCCACATCACATTGAAAAAACTCCCGATAACGCCCTTTCTGAGGACGGTCGGCGCGCCACACAGGCTGAATCTGATAACGCTTAAAAGGAAAAGTCAGCTCTCCCTGGTGCTGGACCACAAACCGGGCAAAAGGGACCGTCAAATCGTAGCGCAATCCTTTCTCACTGATCTGGCCCGTGACCCGATCGGAATCTTTCCGTGCAAGCAACCCTTCATCTACTTTCCCGAGAAAATCCCCTGAATTCAGAACTTTAAACAACAGTTTGTCGCCCTCTTCGCCATATTTCCCGAGCAGGGTATCTAGGGTTTCCATGGCGGGCGTTTCTATGGGCATGTACCCATACTTTTGAAACACCTCTCTGATGAGATCGAAAATATAATTGCGCCGCACCATCTGGGCAGGCGAAAAATCACGCGTTCCTTTTGGAATGGTTGGTTTCTGGGCCATTGTCTTTCTTTTTCACAAAATTTGGCTGCAAAGTTAGGAATTATTCAGTTAGTAGCGAATGATTCTGATGCCAACCCCGGAAATCAGGACCTTCTTTTCCGTTTCCCAAAGAAAGTTTTAACCTTATCAACAGTAATGGCATGTCGGGAGGTTCCTGTATCGCCCAAAAGGAAAGCATAAGGCTTCATAGAATCTATGTGCGAGAGCACAATGCGCACAATGGCCAGGAAGGGCACGATCAAAAGCATTCCGGGAATTCCCCAAACAATGCTGGCAGCAACCAGTCCGGTAATAATGAAGAAAGGATTCACCCGCACATTGCCACCCACAATATTGGGGGTTAAAATGTTGTTTTCAATAAATTGAATGATCACAAAAAGAAACACAACACGCAGCCCCATGGAAGGGTCATTCTCGATGAGCAAAGCAAACAACAAAGGAACCGCCCCTCCCAGTAAAGTACCAAAATAAGGAATGAAGTTGAAAATGGCAGCAATAATGCCCAGCGCAATGGGATATCTCAAGCCGATAATCCATAATCCCGTGGAGTTCAAAATGCAAAGCACAAAAACCACCGCCAGCACACCGGCTATGTAACGAACAAAAACCCTGGAAATTTGTCTGAGAATGGTTGCCAACGTGGGGCGATGTTTCCGTCCGACAAGCATCATCAGAAAATAGGCAAATTTGGTCCGGTAATAAAGAAATAGGAAGACATAAACCGGTAAAAGACCGATATTAACCATGGTACTGGTTGTGGCATTAAAAATGTCCTGAAGATATTCTCCACCTGAAGCCAAAAGATTGTTGACTTGTTCCCGCAAAAATTCACGGGTCTCCTGCTGGTCAAAACCAAAATGCTCACTAAGCTCCGAGAGTGAATCGGCCAGATGCTTTAGCCCCGATTGGGCTAAACGGGGAAAATCGCCCATAACAGGTGTGATATTGCTATAGGCAAACAGCACTAATGAAAAAAGAACCCCTAACCCACCTACTATGGCGATAAAATTGGCCAAAATGCGTGGAACCCGACGTTTTTCAAGCCAATTGACAACAGGAAAAAGCAAATAAGACAAAAGAAACCCGAAAGCAATGGGATAAAGGAAATCCCTTACTGCAATAAGCCCGTGAATAAATAAAACAAGGCCCAACAGCACAAAACTGAGCCGTTGCATGAAAAAAAAGCGTTTTTCGGAGCGCTGCTGGCCGGAATAAGTTGTCATCGTTTAATGGTTTTCCCCAGGTTTATGTTAAAGTATGCAACGAAGTTAAGGATTCTCTTTCATGTTTGAAAAAATAAAAAGGGGGCGCAGAAAATTTTTCTGCTCACCCCCTTCTCTTTTGATTTGAATTCACTATTGTCCGAAGAATTTATTCAAACAGTGGTGGATTGCTTCACTCCACTCGCAATAACCTTGATCCTCAGGAGGCAGAGTGATGCAATCTCTATTTTTTACCGGACACCAGTGATTTGAATTATTAATTCTTACTATTGGCCCAGAACGGACGTAAGTTCACATCCCGAAGCTCAAAAGTTTTACCCTCACTGGAAAATTCTTTAACGATATAATGATCTTCAGGCAAATCCTGTGTCCTGAACACAAACAATTCAATGCTTTGGTCAACGCTCAACTGATCCGTCATATCGGAGACCATTTTGGCAGGTCCCAGATGCACATTGATTGTATTTTTCTTTTCATCTCCGGTTTTAATCAGCATATGGGTACCCGTGGAATATCTCCCTGTTGTGCTGGCACAAGGTTCAGTGATGATTTTTTGTATGCTTCCGGAAAGGTTTTCAACATCTCCTGCTGCATTGCTTCGGGCGACGCCTGACTGGTTGCCCGTGCCTTTCTGAGCAGCCCCCGTGGATGTTATACTCAATAGCAGCATCGCAAATAAAATATTTTTTGTCCAGCTCATAATTTTCAATTTTCTAAGTCCAACATTTTCTGATCTCTACTTTATCACACCTCTGATCTTAAACCAATAACTCCTGACGATACAGTTGGAGAAATTCCCTGTAAAAACATCAAGCCGATTGTTCTGCAACGGATTTGATGCTGCTATGGGAAAACTTTAAATATCGCACCGAAATAAACCCGTAGAAAAGTATAGCCAGAAGGCCCGAGGCAAAGATCAGCCCCTCAACGACAGAAACAGGTGCGAAAAATTTGTGGAAAAAGCTTCCGAGGACAGCATACCCGACAAAGGGACAAATGAAGGCCCAGAGCGTAACGTAATACTCTTTACGGAAAAAGTCTTTTTTGAAATAATCCATCAACATGGTCACCCCAAAGCCCAGATACCATGTCTGAAAAGCAAAAGGAACGGCCACAACAAACTGGTAAAAAGCACCCAGCTGAATGTCAAAATTGTGCTCCAGATAGTGCCCGAATCTGAAAAACGAAATGGCATAGATTGTCAAAATCGGCACCACGATCAGGAAGCTGGGCAGGAACTGACGCTCCGGCATTCCCGTTGCTCTAAAATGACTCTGGAAAACAGATATGAGTTTTACAACAAAAAGGAAAAGGCCCATTGTAGCCGATATCATGGAAAGAAAAGCCGCTGTAGCTGCAATATCAGGATTATTGGCCATAGCTGCAATGCCCATACCTGAAACCGAGATCATCCCCAGTGCAAAGGGCTGCATAAGCCATCCGAAACTAATGTTAGAGATGTTGAAATCGCCTTCAAAAGCCGTTTTTAGAATTCTAATTTCGGTCACCATTAACCACAACCACAATAAAGACCACGCTATAAGCGCAGGCAGCATTAACTGCTGAAAATGGTTTTGCATGGCCGGCACAAAAAACCGAACAGCTCCGATCAGTACGTTAAAGCTCATGGCAAAGCTGGTAAATGCAGCCATAATGGTGGTATTCTGCTGGGGATCAAGGATATATTTTTTGTAATCGTCCGTTTTCCGCCATGAAAGAAATGATGCCAGCAACTTAAAAGTGAGGACAAAATGAACAACACCAAAAAGCAACATGATCGATGCCATAAGCCAAACACCAAATTCGCCGGCACCTGTCGTAGCTTGCTGCATGACTTCATTAAAAGTGGTCAGCCCTTCTCCGTGAGGAACCAGGTACTGAAAGTACACAAATGGCGCAATAGCGATTCCTCCAGCCCCCAGAGAAGCCAGAAATGTCAACGGATTGAATCTCTTCATAATTTTTCCTTTTTATTATTTTATGGATTATAATTTACTGTGATGTCCAAAACTCTGAAGAATGTTCAAAGTTATCTGCTCTGAAGAACGGTTTGAGAAACCACCTCACCCAACCAAAGCAATTGAATCTGGTTTTGTATTCGCATTATTGTTGTTTCTCCCCGATTCGTCATAGTCTTTTCTGATTCTATTGTTTCTTAAGCACCACAAAAATAGAGGAGGATACGAAACAGGAAAAGAAAACCCGGCTGTATTGGCCGGGCATTGGAGTTGAAAAATCACAGGTTTTTGCCTGAAAGATGACAGTTGCTGAAATAGGAAAAGAAACTGAAAATCCCCGGGAAGTCGGTGCAACGCATGACCCGGAAAAGCTTTTCCATACAATCCGGAAAAGCCTTTCCGGATAGCATAAGCAAAATCTACGTACGTTATGGGCAAGTAGCCCCAAAGTGTTTGGGTAGGCAGGCCCAGGGTGTTTGGGTAAGTAAGCCCAGGATGCTTGGGCAAGTAGGCCCAAGGTGTTTGGGCAAGTAGGCTAAAGGAGGGGCTCATCCTCAGAGGAAAAACTCCTTCCGGTCACCCTCACCCAGTTCATAAACCTTATCAATAAACCCGATCTGAATTTGTGGTGAACGTCCCATTTCAAAAGAAACCTCCACTTTACTTTGAGTGAAATGCAACCAAATCCAGTGACCACGATAACGTATGCGCATATTGAATCCTTTTATTTCGCGCGGCAATTGCGGATTGATCCACAAAATACCACCCCGGATCTCCAAACCTGTATAACACCGCTGGATCATATCTACAGTACCAGCCATTGCGCCCAGGTGAATGCCTTCCGATGTGGTACCGCCCTGGATGTCTTCAAAATCACTTTTCAGAGATTCCTTAAACACGTGATAAGACTCTTCACGGTCGGTCCGGGAAAACACCCATGAAAAGACCAGGCGACTAAGCGTAGAGCCATGCGAACTACGATCCAGATAATACTTCACCGTTTCGGGTATGATGCTGCGGTCAAAGCTGTATCCCATACATTTGAACAAAGATTCCAGCTCCTCGGCCGACAAGAGAAAGAACAACATCAACACATCGGCCTGCTTACTGACTTTGTAGCGATTGGGGTTGTCACCTTCGGCTTTCAGGATGCGGTCAAGCCTTTGTATATCTCCATATTTTTGCTGGTAATGTTCAAAATCAATCTCTTCCAGATCTTCATACCCCTCGAACTGACTGATTATACCATTTTCGAGGAAGGGCACAAACATGTTCCGGCAGATTTTCTCCCAACGGGCCACCTCCTCATCATTCAACCCCAGATCGGTGAAAAGCTCTTTCTTGCGTGTCTCGGACAGAAGATCCAGGAAATCCAGGGCTGTACGCAAAAGCCAAACCACCATGACATTGGTATACGCATTGTTCTTGAGCCCGGACTCTTTGGCTCCGGGATATTGTGTATGAAATTCATCTGGCCCGACAACACCCTGAATCTCATATTTTCCACGGTCGGGGTTGTACATGGCCATACTTGACCAGAAACGGGCAATCTCGAACATCATCTCGGCCCCGTAAGCCGTGAGAAACTCAATGTCGCGGGTGGCTTCAAAATACTGATAGATGTTGTAGGCAATGGCCAGGCCAACATGTCGCTGAAGATAAGTATTATCGGGGTCCCATTTCCCCGACTTGGGATTCAGGTGCACCACCTGACTTTCTTCCCGGCCGTTGCTTCCGCTCTGCCAGGGATACATGGCCCCTTTATAGCCAGCCTTCCGGGCAGCGCGGCGGGCAGCAGGCAGCCTGTGATAACGATACATCAGCAAGGAACGAGCCAACTCGGGCAACTGATAATTCAGAAAAGGAAAGACGAAAAGCTCATCCCA
Organism: Bacteroidota bacterium; assembly: GCA_051744695.1. Lineage (GTDB taxonomy): Bacteria > Bacteroidota > Bacteroidia > Bacteroidales > Marinilabiliaceae > Marinilabilia. Next base: position 7,152 of record JBNJDH010000078.1, read on the forward strand.
GAAGATGTGTCCGCGATAAGCTTCCCCGTGCCATCCCCGGGCAGGGATGCCTACATCATAACCAATGGAATTGATAGAAGCTGTCTGCAGGATATGAAAGATATGAAGCCGCAGGATCATCTGGGTATTGTCGCCATCTTGAAGGTCAATATCGCAACGGTACCAGAGTTCGGCCCAGGCATGTGCATGAGATTTAAGCAGATCGTTAAAGTCACCTGTATCCCACAAAGCGTTCTGGGCTTCAAGTACCGGCTCGGTAATGGCCCGGTCGCGGGATGTGAAAACCGACACGATCTTTTCCACCCGGACGGGCTCTTTCTCGTTACATTCAAGTTCAAAGAGATGAGCCACATACCCGGGTTTTTTAAAGAACTGCCGCTCAAGTGAGATCTCATCCCCTGATGCTTTGAAAGCCCGGGTGCGCGCAGCCTGTACCATCCGGATCTTTGATTGGTTGGTCTGGACCCGGAGATAAATGCTTTCTTCGTCGAACTGACCGATCTCCAGAGGTTGAAGATGAGACCCGGTCAACGCGCGGTAACGGGGAACACCATCGTTGATCACCGTTCCGTCTAAAGCGGAGCGCACCTGGATTTTCCCTGACCAGTTTTCAGGTGTCAGGGTCCACTCAATCCCTGCAAAATGCGGGTTGTTCATATCCACAAACCGGCGGGTGATAAGGGTGGTCTCCCGGCCTGCATCGTCTTTGAATTTCAGGTGGCGACTCAACAAACCCTGGTAAAGATCCAATTCCTGACGAAACTTGAGAATGTCTACATCATCCAGGGTAAACCAATTTCCTCCTTCCTGTTTGAAAGTGAGGCAAAGCCAGTTGGGCCAGTTCACCAGGTCTTCATTCTCTATAATCCGCCCCGAAACCTCTGATTTGGCACGATTGTAACCACCGGCCAGGTACATACCAGGGTAATGGCACCCCCCTGCATCGCTTTCTTCTGTGGCGCCACGGGTCACAAAATAACCGTTGCCAAGGGCGCATAAAGCTTCACGCAGCGGTTCATGGTCGGGGACGAAATCCTCGTAAATCACTTTCCAATGCTCATCTTTCTTCATAAATTCAGGTTTTTGTTGGTCTTTGATATTTTAAAAAAACCATGTTCAGCTTACCAATTGCTATTGATTTCCCTAAATTTATAAAAATCAAAGATCAAGTCCTAACTTTGCAGAGAAAAAAGTGGGTAAAATGGCAATGCACGATTTTAGTAAATTGAGAAAACTGCTGGCAGAGACGGAAGAGTGGCCGACATATTATATGTTCAAATTCATTGTGCCCAACCAGCACGGCAAAGTAGATAAAGTGACAGCGCTTTTGCCGGAACATGGAGAGGTCTCGTTCAACCATACGAAAAGTCTCCGTTATGTTTCGGTCACTTGCAAAGCCACCATGAACAACCCCGATGAAATAGTGAAGGTCACGCAGGAAGCAACGGCTATTGAAGGGGTGTTCTCGTTATAGATGAATTAATCTGACACATCATTCTTCATCAAGGATTTTTATACTGATCCCTTTTAAAGTCTGCCAACCAGAAGCATCAGTAAGGCGGACCATGAAATGATAATCTCCCGTGTCTACGGTATCGGGGAGAGAAATATCCACTTGGGCTTCATATTGCTTTTGCCCTGGCGGAATGTCGTACTCTTCTATGAATTTAAAAGGCTGATCAGGTTTTTTGTCGGGCTCCATTTCACATTCCACAGCATCGGTACTATGGGTATGGTGGTCAAAGTTGTGATGGATTTCGATACTATAAGCTCCCAATTCTCTATTATCAGAAAATACAGCCCGAAAAGTAAAAGACTCCCCGGGATGCACCACGGCACAATTTAAAGGAAAAGCATTTACTCGCGACATGTCAATAACGGGATAAATATCGTCTTTGTTGTCATCACTACAGGAACCAAAGAAAAAAACATGGGCGCCTATTCCTAAAAACAACAAAGCTTTGGCAACAAATGCTCTCATTATGAATTGTTTGATTTGTATTTTCATGCGATTCGGTTTTAATTATGCTCATCGTGATCACGGTCCGGATCATAGACCACTTCAAATTCAGCTCCCTCAGACGATTGATAGCCTTCCATATCGGACACCTGAATGCGCAGGTGATACGGCCCTTCTTCGGCGTGTTCAGGCACATCCACATGTTCATGGAATTCTGCATTCTTTGACCCCGAATAACCCGTGGAATAAGTGGTATCAACATGCCATTCTTCATGGTTGTCATGATCGTCTTTTAAATGATCCCCCGCCGGTTGAATGGTCAAGCTCACGTGATCAATTTTCCCTTCGGCCACGATTTCGGCATTAAAGTGCAAATCGTCACCTGCATAAGCAATTCCACTGTTTTCGTAACCCATCTCGGTCATATCAATCTCAGGGGCTTTAACATCATCATCGCTGCAGCTGGCAAGCGCCAATAGTGGAAAAATCACTGCACTCAATAATCTTCTCTTCATAGGTCAAAATTTTAATTGTTTAAAACAAAACATTCATTGAAAGGATAAAATTACGCCCGGGCCCGGGGGCTTCAATTAACCGGTAAAAACTTGTATGATCGAGATATCTCACATTAAATAAATTCCTCGCCTGTAAGTTCCATGTAAATTTGGTCTTGTCCAATTGCCTTTGGCCACTCGCAAGAAAAGAAGTCAGTCCATAACCCGGGGTTTTCTTTTCGGGGGGAACAATGTCATTTTGTTCAGCCACAAGCCTGTACTCGCCCTTCAGGGAAAGACGATCAAAAAATAAAAAGGAAAGATGATCGTATTCCAGTGAAAAATCAGTGGTCCATGGAAGTGAAAAAGGCAAAGTGAACCCCTTTTTATCTCCCGACATTTGCCTTGAATAAACATACTCCGACTCAATACCGCTTTCAATTTTATCTGATAGCCGGTATTTCAACATCAACTCTCCTCCTGCCCGGAACACCTCATTATCACGATACTTAAAACGTTGCAATCCCTGATGATAACCGGATTCGGGGCCAAGGAATATATAATTGGGAAACCATGTAACAAACGGATTCATTTCCATCTCCAAGCGGTTTTGCTCCACTCCCAACACAGCATCCAATTGCCAGGAAACCTCAGGCGAAAGGTCTATATTGCCCTCTTCGTACCGGTACATGTGATAATTCATCCCGTTAGCTGCCAATTCCTTAGGTTGGGGCATGCGAAAACCCTTGCCAATGTTCACCTTAAAAAATGAACGTTCCCGATGGTAATTGGCCCCCATCGACCAGCTTACAAAATTAAACGCAAGATCAGCTTCCGGCGAGCGCAGAATAAATGCTTCACCATCCTCTACAGGCGTAGCAAACCAGTCGCGGGAACGTTCGACCTCCACCCGCGAATGATCGTAACGGATGCCTGCATTAAGCACCCACGGAGGTCTCATGAAAATTTTGTCATGGACATACACGCCTCCTT
>JBNJDH010000079.1:0-10588 GCA_051744695.1 Bacteroidota bacterium
ACGAAACCGTACAGATCCCGTTTCCTTGCGAACACTTCAGAGATGCAATAGGATGTCTTAAATATTTGGGGGTTAGAATTATATGGTTTTTGGTCCATGGTTTGTTTTGGCGCCGCTATAAACATTAAGACCATGTACCTAAAAAGATTATTTGTTTTTCTCTTTATTGCTTCACTATTTTCCCCGGCTCTTTTGGCCCAGGAGAAAATCTATGATGTGAATAAGCTTGAGAATGAACCACCCGTCATTGATGGGCAGGTTCAGGACGAGGCCTGGCAGTCTGTTTCCTGGCAGGATCATTTCAAGCAGAGGAAGCCTTATGAAGGGCGTTCCCCCTCGGAAGAGACCGTTTTTAAAATCCTTTATGATGATGATTTTCTTTACGTGGCCATTCGTGCGTATGACAGCCACCCCGATAGCATTGTCCAAAGATTGTCGAGACGTGATCAGCAGGATGGTGATAATGTGGCGATACACATCGACAGCTATCATGATAAGCGGACGGCTTTTGTTTTTGGTGTAAGTGCAGCCGGTGTGAAAAGAGACCTGGTTATAAGTGATGACGGCAACGGTTCAGATGATAACTGGGATCCCATATGGAATGTCAAAACCGCGATTGATTCACTCGGATGGACTGCAGAAATGAAAATACCTTTCACTCAATTGCGATTCAGCCGGAAAGGAATTCAGGAATGGGGCTTTCAGATCGAACGCAATATTTACCGGCATGACGAAGAGGTGCACTGGAAGCTTATTCCCAAAGATGCGGGGGGATGGGTAAGTCAATTCGGTACCCTGAAAGGACTGGATGAGATTGAGCCGAAAAAGGAGAAGTCGATCACCCCCTACACCGTAGCCAGCTTTGAAACATTTAAAAAGGAAAGTGAAAACCCCTTTCGGGCAGATGGGCGCACGTCGGGTATCGATGCCGGACTGAACGGCAAATTCGGGGTGACCAATAATCTGACGCTGGACATGGCTGTTAACCCCGATTTTGGACAAGTGGAAGCAGATCCGTCTCAGGTGAACCTCACCGCTTATGAAACCTATTTTGAAGAAAAGAGGCCCTTTTTTATTGAAGGGAGCAATATCATGGATTTTAACCTCATGCAGATGGGTGATTTCATGAAAGACAATCTATTTTATTCCCGCCGGATAGGTCGGTCCCCGCATCATTGGCCCGATACCGATGACGGAGAATATATCGACAGTCCTGACAATACCACCATTTTAGGCGCAGCCAAATTGACGGGCAAAACGCGAAACGGATGGTCCGTGGGTATACTTGAAAGTATGACCGACAAAGAAGAGGCCGAGATCAATGATGGGAACAACAATCGTTATGAAACAGTTGAGCCCCTGAGCAATTACTTTTTAGGCCGGGTTGAGAAAGATTTCAATGATGGCAACTCCTCGTTTGGCGGTATTTTAACAGCAACCAACAGAAAAATTGACGAGGACCATCTTGAATTTTTGAATGATCAGGCCTATACCGGAGGGTTGAATTATCAGCATCAATGGAAAGACAAGACGTATTTATTCGGTTTCCGTGGGATTTTTAGTCATGTGAGGGGCGAAGAGGATGCCATGGTCAATATGCAGGAGTCTTCTGCCCGCTATTATCAACGGCCCGATGCTTCTCACGTGCGTTTGGATTCCACCCGGAATTCTCTTACCGGACATGGAGGCAGCGTGTTTATCGGAAAAATGGGCAACGGGAACATCAATTATGCCTTGTTTTTCAATTGGAAATCGCCTGGTTTGGAGCTCAATGACATAGGGTATCAGCAGGACGCGGACCAATTGTCCCAAGTGGGCTGGATACAATATCGTTTTCTGGAACCTTTTGCCATATTCCGGGATTTGTCCATCAATCTAAATCAATGGCAAATTTGGGATTACGCCGGAACAAACATGGTTCGGGGCGGAAATGTTAACATGAACATGACTTTTAAAAATTATTGGAGCTTTGGTGGCGGGATCAATTCCAACCTTCCCCGATTATCGAAGACAGATTTACGAGGTGGTCCCTATTTCCGTGTTCCGGCATCCATGAATTATTGGTGGAATGCCAGTACCGACCAGCGTAAAGCCCTTTACATGAGATTCGGCAACAGCCAAAACCGGAATGAACACGGGCACGAAAAGAGGAACAGTTTCTGGGCTGACATCAGGTATCGTCCGGCAGCCAATCTTGAGGTTACTTTGGGCCCTTCTGTCACGGTCAGCGAAAAACGCCTGCAATACATTGCTACAGAAAATTTTCTGCAGGAAGACCGTTATCTGATGGGATCTATTGACAGAATGACGGCCAGCATTTCCCTGAGGGTAAATTGGAGCCTTACCCCCGATCTCTCCCTTCAGTACTGGGGACAACCTTTCATGGCATCCGGTGATTACAACCGGTTCAAACGGATTACCAACAGCCGCGCTGATGCTTATACCGACAGGTTTTCCACATTTGAAAACGAGCAACTCACCTATGATGGGGAAGAGGAGGTGTATCATGTGGATGAAAATATGGACGGGTCAACCGATTACTCCTTTGATGATCCCGGGTTTAAGTTCCTCGATTTTAAATCGAACCTGGTGGCCCGCTGGGAATACCTGCCCGGTTCAACCCTTTATCTGGTGTGGAGTCAGCAACGTAAGGATTATATGACCAACGGTGCCTTTCATTTCAAAGATGAACTTAATCAATTGACGGGCATTTATCCCCATAATGTGTTTTTGGTGAAGGCAACCTATCGTTTGGGACTTTGATTGTGAACCAAAATAACAATGCCGGCCTCATCACGCTTTTGGCGTGAAAGAGCCGGCATTAATTTGCAGAGTATGGACCTGCAAAAAGAAAGTTAAATCGTCTGGTTATTCCTCCTCATCCGGGTTTTGATAACCTTTTTCGGCAATATGAATGTAGAAGTCCGGGTCCTCCCTTTTGTAGGTTTCCTTAAAATCGCCGTAGGTTTCAATTTTCTGAAAACCAACTTCCATCATCAGTTTCCTGGTGTATTCTTTACGGAGGGGAAACATGTTCAGGTTGTAAGTAGAGCTGTCCGGAAATTCATATTTAAACAGGATCAGGCCGTCATCTGTATACTCCGGTTCGGCCTTGACATTTTTCCCGGCATAGTAGTAGGTGTGCTTGGTGGAAAAACCACTGTCGAGGATGGCATCGTAATTTCTTTGGTCGAGGATGAGGATCCCGTCATGTTTCAATACCGAATAAAATTCGGCCAGGGCTTTCCGCCTGTCGTTTTCATCAAACAGGTGGGTGAACGAGTTGCCCAGGCAGATCACGGCGTCAAACTTGGTGTGGATGTCTTTATTCATCCAGCGCCAGTCGGTTTTTATGGTTTGCAAAATCAGGTCATACTTTTGTCCGTTTTCAAAAGCTTTGGCCAGCATCTCGGCCGAACCGTCGGCGCTCCAAACCTCAAAGCCTTCCCTGGCCAGGAGGATGGAATGGAAACCTGTGCCTGCGGCCACATCCAAAACCCTGTGCTTTCCTCTTTTTTTCAGTTCATCAATGAAAAACCTGCCTTCTCCCTTGGAACGGGCTTCCCAGTCGATCAGATCGTCCCACTTTTCTACCAGTCCGTGAGAATATTGTTCTTTGTAAAACTCTGAACTGCGGACTTCTGTCAATGTTGTTCCACCATTCATCTCTTCTGCATTTTTCATTTTGTTTTGTACCATAATGAATTTGTTTTGAGTGTTCGGTAAGCAAACGAAGCTAAAGCCGATAAGTTCATCCGAAAATCCTTTAATTTCTTATTTAGAATGATTTTATGTAAGCGTGACTCCCTGATATGTCCTCTATATTAGGGAGATATTATTTTTTCATTGATGTCCGGAAATAATACATTGCGATTTGTCTTCTGATGATCAAGATCACTCTGAACCAGGTGAAGCCATCTATTTCTGTTTGTAAATGGGGGCAGGACTTTGAAACGAAAACCAAATTGGAAATGATGACTTTCCGCCAGCTCCCCATTCATAAGGGCAATTCACCTGGAAATGAATATTCGTATCAAAAAATTTCCCCAAAAAAATGACCCGGTTTTAATAAAATTACGTGTTACTCCATTAAAGAATATTTATCCGGTTTGGAACTTCTATTTTATACATGAGACATGTGAACATCTCCCGGGCGTGTTTTCAACACAAAATGTGATTTTGAATCACTGGTGTCCGGTAAAACAAATAGAGATTGCGAACGAAGTGAAGCAATCTCCCACTGTTTGAACATATTCTCCGGACAATAATGATTTTGAATATAACCACCGTTTCCTCTTTTGAAATTATGGAGACAGAAACGGCGAAAAACATGAATCGAACGATAAAAAAATAGTTTAATATCTTAAAATATAAAATAATGATTATGCGAAAGGACAAAATTTTATCAGCAGTATTCATTCTTGCCATTGGCTTAATGGCGTGTAGTGAAGATGACAACAATTCAGAAATAAAAGACAATGAATCTGAGAAAAAAGATTTCTCTGTTTCGTTGGATGAAATTTCTGAAGAGGAAGGTGTTTTTGGTATTAAGGGCGACGTTGAATTGGTTGGTTCCGGAACGGCCGTCCATTATTACAATTTTGTAAAAGAGGAAGATGAGATCAAATGGTCTGTCCATACGGTAAAAATTGAAGATGCGGAAAATGAAGTCGTCGTAACCATTGACTTTTATTTGATTGATCCTGAAGCCAGTGCTTATGGGGGCAAATTACCTGAATCGGGGGTATATAAGGTTTATGAACCTGGTCTTACCACACCTGAGGATGATTATGCGAAAGTCAACGTTTATGGGGATGGGTTGAATTCCTATTTCACAACCGTTGAAGAAAGCGAACTTGACCTCACTGTAGGAAACGATGAGGTTTGGGAGGCTTCATTCAGCAATGAGCTGGACGATTACGAAACAGAGGAGGCCATTACCCTGCAATGCGCATTTAAGGCCCCGGCTGAAGAATAGAGTGCGAATATTTAAAAGTGTTTGTCTATAAAGTCCAATTTCTTTCCCGAAGGATCGGGACAGGCTGTTACGCCACTTTTGAAAACGCTCATTTACGAGAGTAAAATCCCTGATTTTCAAAAGTGGCAAGCCTTGAACTTTATAGAGCAAACACCCCAATTTATGGACAGGCACTAAAATGAAGTTTTTAACAATAACATTAAAATCAAATTGCGATGAAAAATAAAATTAAATTATCCGGGAAATTCAGATATTTATTGTTGGCCGGTGTGTTGGTGTTTTCGGCCTGTGAGGATGAGGATACAACAGATTCTGTTGACGTGACCGTCACTGCCGATGCAGGCGCTGATATTACCGTGGATGTGGGCGAACAGGTAGATCTTGATGGCAGCAATTCTACGATTAATTCCGGCTCTCTGGAATATTCATGGACTTTTGCCGATCAACCAGACGAAAGTAACGTTCAAATTGATAATGCCTTATCAGACATGGCATCATTTACCCCGGATGAACCAGGAGATTACAACATCATTCTTGAGGTAAGTGATGGCAATGGAGAAACCGACCAGGATGATGTGACCATTGAGGCCTTGTCGGATGTGGTAGAAATTACCGAAGATATCACCAGCGATGAAACGTGGACCAAGGGAACGCTTTACCGGGTGATGGATTATATATCTGTAAGATCGGGATCACGGTTGACTATTGAGCCGGGTGTGACGGTAGAATTTGTTGAGGACGCGGGCCTGAGCATTGGTTCGGACAATTCGGTCCTTGTGGCTGCAGGTGAGGAGGACGATCCCATTTTACTTACCGGCCAACAGGAAATTTCGGGGTATTGGAGTGGATTAAGGATCAATTCCAATTCGGTGGAAAATGAAATCGGACACACGCAAATCCGTTACGCCGGAAGCACTTCAGCGGGCACTTATTTTGAAGCTGCGGCCCTTACCATCGATCAGGCCAAAGTGCAGCTGTCTGATGTTGCCATAACAAACAGCGGGCAATATGGCATTCAAACACGTCGCCAGGGTTCGGAATTTCCCATGCAAAATATGGTGTTTCAGGACAATGAAGACGATCATGCATACATTCATATCAGTCAGTTAGGGTATTTTGATGAGGCCTCCATTTTTGATGGACTTGGTTATGTAACGGCCTATGGTGGTGGCACCACGCACGACATGACCATTGCTGCGTTGAATGATGCAAAATACCAGATCGTGGATCATGTTGATTTTGAACATGAAATTGCTATAAACGACGGGGCAATATTTGAGTTTGCTCCTGATGCCGGCATTGTCGTACGCGACGGGTCAGTGATTAAGGCCAATGGAACCGAATCCGGAAAAATTGTTTTCACCGGAACCAGCAAAACCGCCGGTGCATGGAGGGGCATTCATGTGGGTTCTTCATCGGTGGATAACATCATAGAACATGCGGAAATCAGCTATGGTGGAAGCACCAATATGGCTACCTATTTCGATCAAACCAATATGGTCATAGACAGGGCCAAAATAACCCTGCGCAATGTTTCTTTCACCGAAAGTGCCGGCTATGGCATTCAAACCAGGAGAGATGGTTCCGATTTTACGGTTGAAAACTGCGACTTTGATAACAATGCCGAATCCCATATGCTGATCCACCCCAGTCAAATTGATTTCGTGGATAATCAAACCAATTTCAACGGTGGTGATGCGGAAGTTTACGGTGGCGATACCGAGGACAGCGGCAGTGAAACGTGGAGCAACCTCAATAATGGCGCATATTTTTTCTCCGGATCGGTGAATATTGATAAGAGTGTGACCATTGAACCGGGTGCCCGTTTTGAGATGGGGACAGATGTAAAACTTAAGGTGAGAAATGAAATAATGGCGGAAGGGACCAGTGATGACTGGATTGAATTTACCGGACGAAGCGAAGCAAAAGGTGCATGGACCGGCATTCTTGTCTCCTCCACTTCTGTTGACAACATTCTTGACTACGTAAAAATTGAATATGGCGGCGGAAATGATTTGGACATTTATATGGATGCCGGGAACCTGGGAGTCCATAGCGATGCTTACCTGGATGCCCCCAATTTAGAAATTGAAAACAGTGCCAATTATGGGGTTATTGTCCGGGAATCCCGGGATGCCACTTTTGACGGGGGCAATGTTGCTTACCAGGGCAATGACAATGACGATTATCATTCTTATTAATTGAGGTTGTGCGGAAACGAGAAAGCTCGTAATTCAGCAATGCATTTGTTAAGGGGTTTTATACGAATGAGGAAACCAGTTTCCCAACCCCTATTTTGCAGAAGCCTGAAGAGCCAAATCAACTCCCCTTTCGCCGGCCAGTTCCTGCAATTGGTTGATGAAATATTGATCGGGATATTCCTGGTTATTGAGCGAGTGGAATATGGCGGATAATTGCTCCGGATTGTTTTGATTGGTATTTGCCCTTTGGGCCAGTATTTTTAGGGCAGAGGTGTACTCATATTTCCAATGGTTTTTGTCATGCAGACTACTAAAAATGGTCATTCCCTCTTTGGCAAATTGGTTGGCAAGGGTCCACTTCTGCTTTTTTAAGTAGAATTCGGCCAGTAAGGTGGCGCAATCGCCCCGCCGGGAATGAATGGAGTCGAATTTTTCTTCCATGGTGGAATATGCTTTCTTGATATGGGGATAGGCCTCGTCCGGTTTACCCGCATCCATCAAGCTACGGCCCAGGCGGGTTAGGGTAAATGCCAGGCTTGGATGTTCCTCCGAATAAATATCTTTCTCCATTTCGTAAACTTCCTGGAATAGATTTACAGCCCTTTCTGTTTTCCTCTGTTTAAGAAAAGATTCCGCCAGATTGTAGCGGGATGTGGCAAGGTACTTCGTATATTCGGGATAATCATTCTCTAATATTTTCAATCCTTTCAGGTAGTAAGATTCAGCTTTTGCGGGCATCCCGAAATGGGAATAGGTCAACCCGATGGTATTTAACCGGAGGGCGGTCCATATATGGTTTTCACCGTATTCTTTCCGGGAAATATTGTAGGCATCTTTCGCGTACGAAAGACTCTCTTCATAATTGTTTTTCTTTTTCTGAATGCTTGCCGCCGTGTAGTACCTGTGAACAAGATTGATGGAGCTGTCGCCCGACACTTGTTTTGTTTTTTCGATGCATTGGTCCATGAAATATTCAGCCGAATCGAGTTTTTCCAGATCCAGGTAGAGCAGTGCAATTTTTGAAAGGTCGTTGATTAAATACTCATTTGTGGAGTCTTTCATTGCCGAATGCACTTTGTAGGACCGCATTAAATATTTTTTGGAATTGGGATAATCGCTCAGCCGGTGATAAATTTCTCCAAGTGTGGACTCCACCCCGGCTATTTTTATCTCTTTCCGGAAATCATCTTCCTGTTTCATCCTGCGGAGCACTTCGTGGTAAATGGGAACGGCTTTTTCATAATCTGATTGCATTGCATATAATTTCCCGAGCTTTTCCAGATCGTAAGTTAAGTCGGTGGGATGGTCGGCCATATGGAGACTGTCAATTTTCAGGGCTTTGTGGATGAAGTGAAAGGCGGTATCTAACTGACTGTTCTTTTGAAAAAATGTGGCATATTGCGAATAGATGTCACTCAGGTCCTGGTGCTTCCCGGATTTGAGGGAGTCCTTTATATCATGGGCATTTTTCAGAGCATGCATGCTTTTGTCGAAACCCCCGTTTTCCAGGAAAACTGTCGACATGGTAAGAAGGATTTCAGCTTTAATATCGGCATCAATGTGGGAAGCATTGATCAGCCGGTTGTAGCCTCTGTCGAGCATTTCATCCACCGTGATGTCATTTGCAGAATTTACATACGGATCGCCCAGAGAGAAAACACTCTTCAGGTAGCTGGTGACGCTTTGGGCTTTACTGGCCTGAAGTTGAGCTTCAAGGGCATTTTCGCGGGCCTTGTTTTTTTGTTGGGTAATGGCGATGGTATAGTTGACCATCAGTCCTGTGATGATCAGTAAGAAGAAGGAAGCCACCTTCAATCTGATGCGGTTTCGTTTCACGAATTTCGACAACAGGTAATTGAAATGAAGACCTCTTGCTTTAAGAGGCTGGTTGTTGAAGTAGTTTTCAATGTCGGTTTGCAATTCCTGGACTGTTCGGTATCGCTCATCGGGGTTTTCATGCAGCGAGGTAGTCATGACAGCATGCAAATCCCCTTTTAATTTGTGAAAGAGCTGTTTCGTGTTTTGGAGCCCCCTCTGGGTTAATATGTGTTTTACATCCTTTTCGGGAAATGTTCCTAAAACGTTAGCAAGTGCAGGATGCTTAAATTTGTGTTGAATATCCTGCCAGTGAATGCCTGTCAACAAGTTACAGAGTAACAAACCCAATTGATAAACATCTGATAACGTGGTTACTTTGCCATTGTTTTTTTGTTCCGGTGATGCATATCGCGGGGTATAAGCGTTTAAGGCGTTATTATCGGCTTCAGCTCCCCCGGAAATTTGTGCGATTCCGAAATCCATTAATTTAAGAAACCCGTTTTGGTCGATAAAAATGTTGTTGGGTTTAAGGTCTTTGTGAATCACCAGGTTTTGATGGGCATAGTTGACGGCCCGGCAAATGTCTGTGAATAACTTTAACCGATCCTCTATACTGAGATGATGCTTATCGCAATAGTCGGTAACCGGCAGTCCTTCAATAAACTCCATAATGAAGTAAGGGCGACCCTCTTCGGTGAGGCCGCTGTCGTAAATGGATGCAATGTGCGGGTGATTGAGGTTGGCCAGTATCTGCTTTTCGCGGTGGAATTGTTCCTTCAAAGGTTCGTTGTGGATGCTCTCTTTCAGCACCTTTATAGCCACTTGATGTTCGTATTCGCCATCGGTACGCCGGGCACGGTACACGTGCGACATCCCGCCGCCCGAAACCAGTTCCACGATTTCGTAAACCCCGATATGATAGCCCGCCGGATAGGTTTTTTCAGTCACCGATTTGCGGATGTTTTCTCCCAATTGTGAAAAGTAACTCGTTGCCTTATCGTTTCCGGCGAGTAGGTCCCTGACTTCTTCGTAGTATTGGGGGTAATTTTCTTTCAGGCGTTGAAGTTTTTTTTCAATATCATCTGTGGAACCGATATCTTCATCGATATAAGGTTCAATGATTTGCCATATTTCTTTGCTGATGATGTCCATGGCAATGCGTCTATCAGGATGAATGTTCCAAAGAAGCGGGCGTTTGCAGTTTTTTGATATTCTGATGCAGCCACACTTTGCCCATGGCCCAGCTTCTTTTTACCGAGGAGGGTGATGTATCCAGCGCTTGTGCGGTTTCTTCGATGCTCATGCCACCGAAAAAACGGCATTCCACGATTTGCAGCACTCTTTTGTTGTAGGCTTCCAGTTTTTTCAGAGCCATTTCGAGGGCTTCAATATCTTCAGCGGTTTCATTGCTTAGGGTGATCTTGAGATGATTTTGAATTTCCTCAGGCTGGCTGCCCCGTTTTTTTGCGAGTTTTTTTCGCGCATAATCTGCCAGGATATGCCTGATGGCTTTGGCGGCAATGCTGTAAAAATGGCCGCGGCTTTCCCATTGCACCGATTCATTGCCGGCCAGTTTTAAATAGGCCTCATG
>JBNJDH010000080.1:0-10585 GCA_051744695.1 Bacteroidota bacterium
CTATAAAACCAAAAACAATATGGCAAAATACACACGAATTGAAGTTTTCCAGAAAATGCAGGAAACCTGGGTGGTACCGGTCTTCTATCATCCAGACATTGAAGTCGCCAAAAAAGTATTAAAGGCCTGTTACGACGGAGGCATCCGGACCTTTGAATGGGTCAACCGCGGCGATTTTGCCCATGAAATATTCAGCGAACTTAACAAATACGCTTTAAAAGAACTTCCGGGAATGATGCTTGGAGCCGGTTCGGTGGTTGATGAAGCCACTGCAGCCATCTATATTCAGGCAGGAGCCAACTTCATTGTCTCCCCCCTTCTGAATGAAAACATGGCCAGAATATGCAACCGCAGAAAGATCATGTGGGCACCTGGCTGCGGTTCACTTTCAGAGATCAGCAAAGCAGAAGAACTGGGTGCGGAACTGGTAAAAATATTCCCTGCCTCCGAAGTGGGCGGCCCATCTTTTGTCAAAGCTGTCAAGGGCCCTTGTCCCTGGACCCGAATCATGCCAACAGGCGGGGTAGACACCTCTCGCGAAAACCTGAAACAATGGTTCGACGCAGGTGTCACCTGCGTGGGAATGGGATCAAAGCTCTTTTCGAAAGAACTAATCGCCAATGGTGATTTTGAAAGTTTAACACAAAAAGTAAAAGACCTGACACAAACCATACAGGAAATTAAATCCGCAAACCAATGACAACAAAGAACAACGAAATGAATCTCGCGGGAAAAGTTGCCGTGATCACCGGTGGAAGTGGCATCATTTGCTCCGCCATGGCAAAAGCACTGGGTGCACAGGGAGTAAAAACCGCCATACTGGCAAGGAGAAAAGAAAAAGTTGAACAAGTTGCTCAAGAAATACAACAATCCACAGGCACGGAAAGCATAGGACTTTCTGCCGATGTGCTTAACCGGGATTCGCTTGTGAAAGCCCGCGAAGAAATCCACAAAAAATGGGGACAAATTGATTTTCTGATCAACGGGGCCGGTGGAAATTCGCCAAAAGCCACATCCAAAAAAGAGAAAATCGAAAGTGAAGACCTGCAGGATCTGGAGAACACCTTTTTCGGACTGGATCTCGAGGGATTTGAAAACACCTTTGATCTGAATTTCAAAGGAACCCTTCTGCCAACCATGGTTTTCGCGCAAGAAATGGTGGAACGAAAAAATGGTAGCATCGTCAATGTCTCATCCATGAATGCATTCCGGCCACTGACAAAAATCCCGGCTTATTCGGCATCCAAGGCGGCCATCAATAATTTCACCCAATGGCTGGCTGTCCATTTTGCCAAAACCGGCGTCCGTGTCAATGCCATTGCACCCGGATTTTTGCTGACGGACCAAAACCGTTTTCTACTGGTGGATGAAAAAACCGGTCAATCAACGCCCCGCGGAGAAAAAATCATCAACGGAACACCTATGGAGCGCTATGGCACCCCCGAAGATATGACGGGGACCCTGGTTTATCTCATATCCGACTGGGCCAAATTTGTCACCGGCGTCGTCATCCCTGTTGATGGTGGTTTCAATGCTTATAGTGGCGTGTAACCATGGATTATTGAAAATTTACAATAATTTTAAATGCCATAAAATTCAATAAATCAATCTGTATTATCATTCCGACAGGCTTTTAAAATCTAAAAATCATCCAGTCATGGCACTTCAACTAAAAAAAGACGCGAAATATGCAATGGTGGTTCCCACAAGCATGGGACTACGCATTACCCCTGAAAACGGGCAACCGGTCCACAGCAGTGACAACTTTAAAATGCAGGCCACAAGTGCCGAAACCAATGTGGCCAGCATCTCTTCTTTTCTGGGATTGCCGGTAAAGGTTTTGACCACCTTTGTCAAAGACAGCCCTCTGGCACAGTTCATCAAAAGCAACCTCAGGAGCCGGCACATGGAATATGAAAGTGTTGATGTAGACCAGGGCGGTCCATGGGGGTACCGCCACCAGTTCAATGTAGCAGACAGCGGAAATGGCGGGCGTGGCCCCCGCGTCCACAACGACCGTGCCGGTGAAGTTGGCAGAACTCTGAATGCCAAAGACTTTGACCTGGAGCGGATCTTGGGAGAAGAAGGGGTTCAGGTCGTTCATTTATCAGGTCTGATCGCTGCGCTTTCACCCGAAACAGGCGAGTTTTGTCTCGAAATTGCCCGCGCAGCCAGAAAACATGGAACGGCCATTTCATTCGACCTCAATTTCCGGGCTTCTTTCTGGGAAGGAAGAGAAAAAGAGCTGCATGAAATTTTTTCTGAAATTGCCTCCATCTCTGATATCCTTATCGGGAATGAAGAAGATTTCCAGCTTTGCCTCAACATCGAAGGGCCCGAGGCCGGAGGAAAAGAAATTGCAGAAAAGATCGACAATTTCAAAGAAATGATCCAACGGGTCAAAAAAACTTACCCCAATGCATCGGTTTTCGGAACAACCCTTCGGCAGGTTGTCAATGCCAACGAACACAACTGGGGGGCCATTATGCTCGAAGGTGACAACTGGCATGTGATTGAACCACGCCCCATCAGGGTGCTCGATCGCATCGGCGGAGGAGATGGTTTTGTCGGCGGCCTTCTTTACGGCGTTTTAAAAGAGTGGGATCCGGAAAAATGGGTCCAATTCGGATGGGCCACCGGTGCACTGGCGACGACTTTCCTCACCGATTATGCTCAGCCGGCAGATGAAGATATGGTGTGGAGCCTGTGGAGTGGCAATGCCCGGGTTAAACGGTAGAGACAGGCCACGATAGATCGTTAGATTTTAGAGATTAGAGATTAGATGAATTGCATCATATTGAAAAACAAATTTTTAGCACACAGAACGCAATAATCTCAAAAACCTGAGCGACGGCATATTACAAAAGCCCAGCGGCCTACAGAGGTCAAAAACTGTTTCTATATTACACCGGCTTCATCGCTAACAAACAGAAATCAAAGAGAAATGATATATTTTCAACGAGGTTCAGAAAACGATGTTTTAGGCCCGGAAGACCTGAAAGAAGCCTTGTTCACGGCACTTGAAAAGTTAGGCCCGCGAAACAAGGTGTTGGCTGTTCCCCCTGATTACACCCGTTATCATTCCAGAGCGGGGGAATTGACAGCTCTGACCCACGAATATTACGGTGAGCAACTCACAGATATTTTGCCGGCCCTGGGGACACACAGCCCCATGACAACCAAGCAACTGGACAACATGTTCCCCAATGTGCCCCATTCCCTCTTCCGGGTTCACGACTGGCGAAACGATGTAGCAACCCTCGGAACAGTTCCCGGGGATTATATTTCATCAATCACGGAGGGGCACATCCATTACGATTGGCCGGCCCAGGTGAACAAGATGATCAACAAAGGCGGTCACGATCTGATCCTCTCCATCGGACAGGTGGTTCCCCACGAAGTGATTGGCATGGCCAATTACAACAAAAACATCTTTGTTGGAACAGGAGGTGCCGAAGGCATCAACAAAAGTCACTTTATCGGGGCAGCCTACGGCATGGAACGAATCATGGGACGGGCCAACAACCCTGTGCGGAAAGTTCTGAATTATGCTTCCGAAAAATTTGCCTCTCACCTTCCCATCGTTTACGTATTGACCGTGATCGGACACGACAAACAGGGCAACCTCGTTCCCCAGGGAATTTTCATAGGCGATGATAAAGAAGTGTTCACTCGGGCAGCCGATTTATCCATCAAAGTGAATTTTGAAATGGTGGATGAACCATTAAAAAAAGTTGTGGTTTACCTTGATCCGGATGAATTCAAAAGCACCTGGCTCGGCAACAAAAGCATTTACCGGACCCGCATGGCTTTGGCCGATAACGCTGAGTTGATCGTTTTGGCCCCCGGCCTCAGGGAATTCGGCGAAGATGCCGCCATAGACACATTGATTCGGAAATATGGATATGCCGGAACACCGGCCATTCTGGAAGCGACTGAAAAAAATCCGGAGTTGCAGGAAAACCTCGGAGCAGCCGCACACCTCATACACGGAAGTTCGGAAGGTCGTTTTTCCATCACTTACTGTCCCGGACATCTGACGGGCAAGGAAATAGAATCTGTTAACTTTGACTATGCCTCATTCGAAGAAATGAGCAAAAGATACAATCCTAACCATCTCAAAGACGGGAAAAATGTCATGCCAAATGGTGAAGAGATCTTTTATATTTCGAACCCTGCCCTGGGATTGTGGGCTTCAAAAGACCGGTTTCAAGAATAAAACGAAAGAATAACAAATAAAAGTACCACTATGAAAGAATTATCAGATATTGGCCTTATCGGACTGGCAGTAATGGGCGAAAACCTGGTCCTGAACATGGAAAGCAAAGGATTTAAAGTATCGGTTTTCAACCGGTCCACCGAAAAAGTGGACAATTTCATCAACGGCCGGGCCAAAGAGAAGAACATACAAGGCACCCATACCCTGGAAGAACTGGTGCAGTCGCTTAAACGCCCCCGCAAGGTGATGATGATGATCAAAGCCGGACCTGCTGTTGACAAACTGATTGACAGCCTCATCCCTCTGCTGGACGAAGGCGATATTATCATCGACGGAGGAAATACGCACTTCCCGGACACGACCAGACGGACAGAATACGTCGAAAACAAAGGGCTTCTTTACATCGGAACCGGTGTTTCCGGCGGCGAAGAAGGCGCCTTGCTGGGCCCATCCATTATGCCCGGCGGTTCACCCAAAGCATGGCCTGAAGTAAAACCCATCTTTCAATCCATCGCGGCCAAAGTAGAAGATGGCACACCTTGTTGCGACTGGGTTGGTGAAAAAGGCGCCGGCCACTTCGTCAAGATGGTCCACAACGGCATTGAGTACGGCGATATGCAAATCATCAACGAAGCCTACCACATCATGAAAGAGATGCTGGGCATGTCGCCCGATGAGATGCACGAAGTATTCAGAGAATGGAACAAAGGGCCGCTGGATTCATACCTCATTGAGATCACCCGTGATATTTTGGCATACAAAGATGAAGACGGGGAACCCCTGGTCGAAAAAATTCTGGATACAGCCGGCCAGAAAGGCACAGGAAAATGGACCGGCATCACCGCTCTGGATTTAGGGATCCCGCTTACATTGATCGGCGAGGCAGTATTCTCGCGCTGTCTTTCAGCTCAAAAAGAAGAGCGGGTTTCGGCATCCAAAGTCCTTTCAGGCCCGAAGCCAAATTTCACCGGCGACCGGGAAGCTTTTCTGAAAGACCTTCATGATGCTGTATATGCATCCAAAGTTATCTCCTATGCGCAGGGCTACACTTTAATGGCTGAAGCGGCCAGGGAATATGGCTGGGACTTAAACTATGGCGGAATTGCTCTTATGTGGCGGGGTGGTTGCATCATTCGGTCCAGATTCCTGGGTAAGATCAAAGAGGCTTATGACAACAATCCCGATCTGACCAATCTCCTGCTCGATCCTTTCTTTAAAGATGTGGTAGAAAAAGCCCAGGCAGGATGGCGCCGCGTGGTCGCGAAAACCGTTGAAAACGGCATCCCGGCCCCCGCTTTTGCATCAGCCATCAATTATTACGACGGATACAGGCATGAACGTCTGCCGGCCAACCTGTTGCAGGCACAGCGCGATTATTTCGGAGCCCACACCTACGAACGTCTCGACCAGCCAAGGGGAGAGTTTTTTCACACCAATTGGACCGGGAGAGGGGGAACCACCGCATCATCCACATACAATGTGTGATTGAAGGAGTTTCAGTCCCCGACATTACCGAAATATGATCACGGCAGGGGTATATGATGGAACTCCTCTGCCGGGGTCAGTTTTCAGCGTTCATCTAGACCAATTTAACAACAGGGCCCACCAATTAAGACAGAGCTCTTCTCATTTTAAAAAAACAGTTTTTCAATACAAATCCTTCCATCCAAACAAAACATCTATATGATTAATCCTCTAAAGATCAACAAACTCATTGCCGCTTCACTGCTCATAATGAGCTTGTTTGCAGTGGGAGGCTGCGGCATAAAAAGTGATGTAAAAGTCCTGAAGCTGGGACACTCTCTTGACAGAAAACACTCGGTACACATTGCTATGAAGTTCATGGCCGACCGGGTGGAAGAACTTTCAGACGGGAAATTGCGCATTGATATTTATCCCGGTGGTGTATTGGGTTCTGAACGTGAAAGTCTTGAACTTCTCCAACTGGGAAGTCTGGATATAACAAAAGTATCGGCTGCTGCTCTCGAAGGATTTGTGGAAGAATACAAAGTGTTTGGTCTTCCCTATCTTTTCAAGAACAAAGAGCATGCATTTGCTGTACAGGATGGTCCTATAGGAGAAGAGATCCTATCCAGAGGAAACTCCCTATGGTTGACTGGCCTCTGCTTTTATGATGCCGGGGCCCGGAGCTTTTACTCTTCCGTTCCCATTCGTAAACCATCAGATCTGGAAGGACTAAAAATACGGGTAATGCCAAGTATCACCTCTTTCAGCATGGTTCGGGCCATGGGAGGATCTCCTACCCCTATTTCCTGGGGAGAACTTTATACCGCCCTCCAGGGAAAAGTCGTTGACGGGGCAGAAAACAATCCCCCAAGCTTTTATTTATCCCACCACTACGAGGTATGCAATTACTACACGCTCAATGAGCATACACGGATTCCTGACGTTCTTTTAATGAGTACGCATGCAGAACAGAAACTTAACGACAAGGAAGAGGAATGGCTCATGCAGGCTGTCGAAGAATCAAAAGAAGTGCAACGGGAAGAGTGGAATAAGTCTGAGCAAGAAGCTCTTGATTCCCTGGAAGAAGAGGGTGTAGAGATCATCGAGCCCGATAAGCAGCCATTCAGGGATGCCGTTCAGGGGGTTTACACCATCTACGATGACAACGAAACCCTATCGGCCCTCATCGAAAGGATCAGAGCCACCCGCCCGGAAGATGGAGATGAAAATCCTGAAGAATAGAAAGATACAATAAAACCAATCACGAAATTGCTGAGTCATAAAACGCGTATGGCAGGATTTTCACAACTATCCCTGCCTGCCCCAAAATTTCGGGAAATTTTCGGGAAGAGATTATGTATCAGACTCTTCATTAAGCTAAAAACTTAAAAATCAGACTAATGAATTTCAGAAAAAAAGTCGACAAAACACTGGAAGTATTTCTTGTCGTCATCATGAGTATACTTGTCATCGATGTGGTATGGCAGGTGGCCAGTCGTTATTTATTCGGTACCCCAAGCTCATTTACCGATGAGCTGGCTACATTTCTGCTCATTTGGGTGGGCATGGCCGGAGCAGCCTACGTTAAAGGTAAAAATGAACACCTGGCAATAGATATTCTTCCAGATAAACTAAAACCTAAGAGGAAGAACCGTCTAATGGTTTTCATCAACCTGTTTATTATCATCTTCAGTGCAACAATTTTGGTCACAGGCGGAAGCTGGCTGGCTTACACCAGATTTAACATGGGACAGATTTCTTCTGCCTTACAATTGCCAGTCGGATTCGTTTATTTGATCGTTCCAATCAGCGGCATTCTGATGATCTATTACAGCATTGATGACATTATCAAATTAAGTAAAGAATATAAAACACTAAAATAATTTTATCATGGAAGTTGGTATGTTGGGCATTTATGTCCTTGTATTTACGTTTTTATTTTTTCTTGCCATAGGAACACCCATTGCGTATAGCATTGGTTTGTCCGCCATGGCCACGATGCTTGTCAGTTTTGATACGCTTCCTGCATTTTCGACTATGGCACAACGAATGGCCACTGGTCTTGAAAGCTTCTCCTTACTTGCCATACCTTTTTTTATCCTGGCAGGCCAATTGATGAATTCCGGAGGAATAGCCAACCGACTTATAGAATTTGCCAAAGTCATAGTAGGCCGTCTTCCCGGAGGACTTGCCATGGTGAATGTGACGGCCAATATGCTCTTTGGGGCCATTTCCGGCTCTGCGGCTGCCTCAGCCTCTGCCATCGGAACCATAATGGGAGACCCTATGGAAAAAGAAGGTTATGACAAAAGTTACTCCACCGCCATTAATGTAACATCGGCTACAACAGGACTTTCCATTCCTCCCAGTAACGTACTCATCGTTTATGCGCTGGCCAGTGGAGGCACCTCCATTGCAGCTTTGTTTCTGGCAGGATATATTCCCGGAATTTTAACAGGATTGGCCCTGATGCTTGTGGGGGCCGTCTATGCTCATAAGAAAAAATATCCTGTTGCCGAGAAGATCCCTTTCAAATTGGCAGTTAAAAAATTCTTTGATGCAGTCCCCAGCCTCATGATGCTGGTTATCGTGATAGGTGGAATTATTGCCGGTATCTTCACTGCAACAGAGGCAGCTGCCATAGCAGTGGTTTATAGCCTAATATTAGCACTAGCATATAAAGAAGTAACCATAAAGCATCTTCCCGAAATCATCATTAAAACAGTAAGGACCGCCGGAATGGTGTTATTGCTCATTGCTGCCTCAATCGGGCTCTCATGGGTCATGTCTTTCGAGAACATCCCCCAAACAGTAAGTGAAGGTTTATTATCCTTATCATCTGACCCTTTCATCTTACTGATTATCATTAACCTGATTTTGCTGGCTGTTGGAATTTTTATGGACATGACGCCGGCGGTATTGGTATTTACACCAATCTTTTTACCTATTGTTACAACCCAGCTGGGACTTGATCCCATCCACTTTGGTCTGATATTGATACTGAACCTGAATGTAGGTTTGTGCACGCCCCCTGTCGGCTCTGTGCTGTTTGTGGGATGCAGTGTTTCAAACTTAAAAATACAGAACCTTGTAAAACCATTGATCCCATTTTACATCGCAATGGTTGTTGTATTGCTTTTGGTCACATTCATTCCCGAATTATCAATGTGGTTACCAAATTTCTTCGGATACTAAAATAATGAACAGCGAAGAGTATCATGATCTGGTACTCTTCGCTCAATAAGCATAACAAAGTCCTATCAAACCAATCATTGCCCCTGCCATCAAAAGGGAAAATAGCTTGAAAGATACTCTCAACAGACCATGAAGCAGGTAAGAATTAAAGACATCGCCCGGAAGGCCAATGTGTCAATTGGCACTGTCGACAGGGTTTTGCACAACCGTGGGGAAGTGGCAGGAAAGACGCGTGAAAAGGTCCTTGCCATTGCCGAGGAAATGAATTATCATCCCAACATCCTGGCACAGGCACTCACCACCAAAAAAAACTACAAACTGGCCGTTCTCATACCCAAAGGAGGTGAGGATAACATTTTCTGGCTATTCCACCCAAAAGGCATAGAAAAAGCTGTACGTGAGCTGCATCCATTTTCGGTGAAAGTGGAGTACTTCTTCTTTGAATTGCATAACGAGGCCGATTTTAAGCAAAAAGCCCGGGACCTGTTGAAAGAACTCCCCGATGGGGTCATCATTGCTCCCATCCTCAAAAAAGAAACTGTTCAGTTTTGTGAAAAACTTGACCAAACCAAAACCCCTTATATTTTCATCGATACCTTCATCGATCACACCAATTGCATATCATTCATCGGAGAAGATGCCTTTCAGGGGGGAAGAGTGGCAGCAAATCTGGTCGATTTTGGATTACCCCATGAAAAAGATATTCTGATCGTCAACATTGCCAAAGACCTTGAAAACACGCATCACCTGAACAAAAGAAATCAGGGATTCATGAGTTATTTTCTTGATGCAGGCAAAAACAACGGAATGAAAATAGCAGTGGAAATCCCGACAGCCGATCGGGAAATCGTCAAAAACAGAATGGATCAGGTGTTGCAACAAAATCCCAATATTGGCGCCATTTTGGTATCCAGTTCAAAAACCCATGTGATTGCGGGATACATCGAAAAAGAAAAAATCGACACCATTCTGATCGGATACGAAACCACCCGCGAAAATGTGGATTATATGAAAAAAGGAATTATTGATTTCCTCATTGGTCAAAAACCCTTAGAACAATCCGAAAAGGCCGTAAAACGAATGTTCGAATACCTGACATCTCAGAAAATCACTATCAAACATGAAATTCAGCCCGTTGAGATTATCAATACTGAGATTATCTCCATGGCTTCAAATTGGTAGATCATTAAGATAAAAAACTTCTAATCATGCAAAAACTCTCCAAATACTCACTTGGAATGGGCGATCGATTTGCTCATCAGGCAGACTGGCAATTAAAAGTTGTCATGGAAGCTGAAAAAGCAGGCCACGAAATCACTCCTGTCTGGAACAAATCGAACCGCGAACACACAACCATAGGAAGCGAACCCCGGGATGTCCGGGAAGCTGCTAAACAAGCCATCGAAAAAGCCGGATGGACAAAGCCGTGGTTCATCGATGCCGATCACATCAATATAGATACAGTGAAACGTTTCATCGACAGCTCCGATTTTTTCACCATAGATGTCGCAGCCTATATTGGTAAAGAAAGCGATAAAGAACAGGAAGATGATTTCGTGGCCGGCATAAAAGAACACCTGGGTCAACTTCAGGCCTCCGGATTCGACATCTTCATTCATGCCACCGAAAAGGAGGCACGGGAATTTGCCAGGAAATACTTACATGCTGCATACATGGCCGGAGAAACTTATAAACAAATTGAAA
>JBNJDH010000081.1:0-10562 GCA_051744695.1 Bacteroidota bacterium
AATGGGAGCTGACCCGCAAATCCGAATCGGATCAGAAATATGTGGTATGCAACGCCGATGAAGGTGACCCCGGTGCTTTCATGGACCGCTCCATTCTCGAAGGGGATCCCCACTCAGTGGTTGAAGCCATGGCCATTTGTGGATACTGTATTGGGGCGGACACCGGCCTTGTTTACATCCGGGCCGAGTACCCTCTTGCAATTAAACGGCTGAAGACAGCGATGCAACAGGCTCGCGAATATGGACTTCTGGGTAAAGATATTCTGGGTTCAGGGTTTAATTTTGATATCGAGATTCGCTATGGCGCCGGTGCTTTCGTCTGTGGGGAAGAAACCGCTCTTATCCATTCTATGGAGGGGCTTCGTGGTGAACCCGGTGTGAAACCTCCATTCCCGGCCCAAAGCGGGTATAAAAGGAAGCCCACGAATGTGAACAATGTGGAGACTTTTGCCAATATTCCGGTCATCTTTCTGAAAGGCCCCGAATGGTTCAATCAAATTGGAAGCGAAAACAGCAAAGGAACCAAGGTGTTTGCCCTCGCCGGTAAAGTCAATAATGTCGGACTGATTGAAGTGCCGATGGGGACTTCTTTGCGGGAAGTGATCTTCGACATTGGCGGAGGCATCAAAAGCGGTAAAAAATTTAAAGCTGTCCAGACCGGTGGCCCTTCCGGTGGCTGTCTGACCGAAAAACATCTGGACATTCCCATCGATTACGATAACCTTATTGCCAGTGGTTCGATGATGGGGTCCGGAGGCATGATCGTGATGGATGAAGATGATTGTATGGTTTCGGTGGCCAAATTTTATCTCGATTTTACCGTTGAAGAAAGCTGTGGAAAATGTACCCCTTGCCGGATCGGGAATAAGCGGCTATATGAGATGCTTGACCGGATTACACTGGGGCAGGGCGAAGAAGGTGATCTGATGCGATTACGCAACCTGTCCAATGTGATAAAGGATACCGCATTGTGCGGACTCGGTCAAACATCGCCCAATCCTGTCATCTCAACAATGGACAATTTCCCTGATGAGTATGAAGCACACGTGAAAGACGGAAATTGTCCGTCTAAACAATGCCGGGCTTTGAAGAAGTATGTGATCAATCCCAATCTCTGTACCGGATGTACGCTCTGTGCCCGGGTTTGCCCCGTTGATGCCATTTCGGGCGAAAAGAAACAAACCCATTTTATAGATAGTTCTATATGCATAAAATGCGGTGCCTGCATCGAAAAATGTAAGTTTGGCGCCATCAGCGTTCAATAAACTCGTTGTTAATACTGAAAAACATTTGAGAATGAACTTAGTAAAACTGACCATAGATAATAAACCGGTCGTGGTGGAAAAAGGAACCACACTGCTCGAAGCGGCCAAATCCATCGGAATTAAAATTCCTTCGCTTTGCTACATGAAGATGGATGACCTGAATTTTGAAAATAAACCGGGGGGCTGCCGGGTTTGTGTGGTGGAAGTCGAAGGCCGCAGAAATCTTGCACCGGCCTGTAAAACCGAATGTCAGGAGGGTATGGAGGTGCATACCAATTCGATCCGGGTCATCAATGCCCGTCGTACTGTGTTGGAGCTTATATTATCCGACCATCCGCCTGAGTGCCTCACATGTGCCAAATCCGGTGAGTGTGAGTTGCAGGATCTGGCCCAGAATCTGGGTATTCGGGAAATTCACTATACCGGCGAGCAATCGCATTACAAAGGCGATCGTTCACCGGCCATCATTCGTGAAATGGATAAGTGCATCATGTGTCGTCGCTGCGAAACCGCCTGTAATGAGGTGCAGACCGTGGGTGTTCTTTCGGCTGTAAACCGGGGGTTTGAATCTGTCGTGGCGCCGGCTTTTGAAATGGACCTTGATCACTCTACTTGTACTTATTGTGGACAGTGTGTGGCGGTTTGCCCCACGGGTGCACTGACGGAGCGTGATTATACATGGAAAGTGATCGAAGCTTTGGTCGATCCTTCCAAAACTGTGGTGGTGCAAACGGCACCTGCCGTTCGTGCGGCCCTTGGTGAAGCTTTCGGTATGGAACCTGGCACGCTGGTGACCGGCAAAATGGTAGCCGCCCTACGCAAACTGGGATTCGATTATGTCTTTGATACCGATTTTGCGGCTGATCTGACCATCATGGAAGAGGGGGCCGAATTGCTGGACCGTCTTACAAAATACCTCGATGGAGACGAGGAGGTAAAACTGCCTATCCTGACCAGTTGCTGCCCGGGGTGGGTGAAGTTCTTTGAGCATCAGTTCCCCGAGATGATTGATATTCCTTCATCTGCCAAGTCGCCCCAACAGATGTTCGGCTCTGTGGCCAAGTCCTATTTTGCCAAAAAACTCAATAAGAAGCGGGAAGACCTTGTGGTGGTTTCCGTCATGCCCTGCCTGGCTAAAAAATACGAATGCACCCGGGAAGAGTTTAGGGTCAATGGAGATGCTGATGTCAATGTTTCTATTTCAACCCGGGAATTGGCCCAGTTGATTCGCAATTCTAATCTGGATTTTCCGTCCATGGACAGTGAAGAGTTTGATCAACCAATGGGTGAATCCACCGGTGCAGGGGTGATATTCGGGACAACAGGCGGTGTTATTGAAGCTGCCGTGCGTACCGCTTACGAATTGCACACCGGTAAAGAACTTGAGAAGGTTGATTTTAACGAATTGCGGGGAATGGAAGGTTCCCGCAAGGCTACTGTGGACTTTGACGGCGTGAAACTCAATATCGGAATAGCCCACGGTTTGGGGCATGCACGTAAACTTTTGGAAGAAGTAAAATCGGGTGAATCGGAGTTCCATGCCATTGAAATCATGGCCTGCCCCGGAGGATGCATCGGTGGCGGTGGTCAGCCCTATCACCATGGAGACGTTGATATCCTCAGAAAACGGCAACGTGCCATTTATGAGGAAGACTCCGGAAAAGCCATCCGGAAATCCCACGAAAACCCCTTTATAAAAGAACTTTATGCAGAGTTTCTGGGAGAGCCTTTGAGCGAATTGTCGCATGAATTGCTGCACACCCATTATTTCAACAGGAAGAAAAAGGCTGAGGTGAAATAAAGGGAGCTTGATTACTGAAATAGAAATATCAATAAATAATGGAGTTTTGTTATGGCTAAAGTAAAAATTCCCGAAAATAAGGTTCAGGAGCTCAGGGATATTTGTAAACAATACAACAATGAACCTGGAGATCTTATCAATGCCTTACACGGCGCTCAGGAGCTTTTTGGTTATCTTCCTGCTGAGGTTCAGGAAATCATTGCTGAGGAAATGAATGTATCCGTAGCTCATGTTTATGGCGTTGTCACCTTTTATTCATTCTTTACGATGTTACCCAAAGGCAAGCACCCCATTTCCATTTGTTTGGGAACGGCTTGTTATGTGAGGGGAGCTGAAAATGTGCTGGATGAATTTAAGCGCCTCCTGGACTTAAAAGTTGGTGAGACGACTTCTGATGGCAAATACTCATTGAGTTGTCTGCGTTGTGTAGGGGCTTGTGGACTGGCTCCTGTGGTGACCATTGGCGAAAGAGTCTATGGACGTGTTTCACCCGAGGATGTGAAAGGCATTTTGGATGAATATTAATTTTTACCGGCAGTGCACATCGCAGCTTTTAAGCGGGTGTGCGCTGCTTTTTTACTTTTGGCAACGGTTTGTTGAAGCTCTTCAGTAAACCGATAGCCGGTCATTTTTATTTGAATTGTTTACCTCTCCTCAGGAAGGCTCTCTGACTTCGTCATCTTTTATAAGCCTGTCTGGCAATTTAAACCTTGAAGCAAAAAACTTTCCATTTTAAGCCTTGGGGCCGTAATTCTTCTGGTCGCCAAAGGCTTGTCGCTTATCCTTCATAATTTCAGTGGCAGAGCGATAGAATTTCTGTATCCGACCGGAGATACCCCTGGTTTGCTTCGGCATAGTTCCCGCTTTGCTTGAAAATAAACTTTGCCGGGCGATGAGAGCTGTAGAAGAAATATTAACAGCTATTATTTCGGATTCCCCCGTGTTCGTTGTACCTTTATAAGTTTTAAAAACTGTAGCTATGACAATGATATATCATCCCCAGCAATACAAAATCGAAGATCGTCCCATGCAAAATTTCATCGATTCGGGTGAGATATGGGATATACTGAAACGAACCGAAAAACCCGATCCTGGGCGAGTACGACAAGTAATTGCCCGTTCGCTGGATAAGAACCGATTGAGTTTGGAGGAGACTGCTGTATTGATTAATGCCAATTCTCCGGATCTGATTGAAGAGATTAAAGAGGGCGCCAGGACCCTGAAAGAAAGAGTTTACGGGAAAAGAATCGTCCTTTTTGCGCCTCTTTATATTGGAAATTTATGTGTCAACAATTGTGCATATTGTGGTTTCCGCACCAGCAATAAGAGTCAGAAGCGTATGACCCTCTCTCCGGAGGAGATCAAAGAGGAAGTGAAAATGCTGGAAGATGCCGGGCATAAGCGCCTGATTCTTGTGTTTGGCGAACATCCCGATTACAGTCCGCGTTTTATCGCCGATACCGTGGAAAATGTCTACAGTGTGAAGCATAAGAACGGTGAGATCCGACGTGTCAATATCAATGCCGCGCCTTTTGACGTGGAAGGATTTCGTGTGGTTAAAGAAGCAGGAATCGGTACTTATCAGATATTTCAGGAGACTTATGATCCTGATACCTACCTTAAGGTCCATTTGGGCGGAAAAAAACGTGATTACGACTGGCGCATTACTGGTCTTGACCGGGCTCAGGAAGCCGGCATTGATGATGTTGGCATCGGGGCGCTTCTCGGGCTTTACGACTGGCGGTTTGAGGTGCTAGGTCTTTTGCGTCATGTCAACCATTTTGAAGCCGTCTATAACGTAGGTCCCCATACCATTTCATTTCCCCGGATCAAACCTGCCTCTGGTTTTGAAGGAAAAGAGAAATTTGAAGTGAGTGATGAAGAGTTCACGCGCCTGGTGGCCATCTTACGACTTGCTGTTCCCTATACGGGGATGATCCTCACCGCCCGTGAACCTGCCCACATCCGGGATGAGGTGTTGCAGTTCGGGGTTTCACAGATTGACGGCGGTACCAATATTGAGATGAGGGGGTATACTTCTCGCGGCGAGCAGCAGAATATTGATCATGAACAGTTCACGATTGGAGACAATCGCACCCTGAACGAGGTCATGGATGAACTTATCGGGCACGGGTTTCTGCCTTCGTTCTGTACTGCTTGTTACCGATTAAAGCGGACCGGAGAGCATTTTATGGAGTTTTCGGTTCCGGGGTTTATAAAACGCTTCTGTCAACCCAATGCCATTCTTACCATGGCCGAGTATCTCGAAGATTATGCCCCCGAGGAGACCCGTCGCAAGGGCTATCGTCTCATCGAAGAAAACCTGAAGGATTATCACGATGAGCAGTTTCGTGAAAAACTTATTGAACGATTGGAGAGAGTGAAGAAAGGGGAGAGGGATTTGTATTTTTAAAGCTATTTACTCATCGGATGACTCGGAGCCATCCGATGAGTAAATGAGTAAAGTAAATTACATGAGCCCCCGGGCTTTTTTCTCCATCAGGAGCAATGAGTAATACACAAACCGGTTTACAGGCACATCTACATCAACCTGATCGGCCAGTCTGACAACTGTCCCGTTCTGATACTCCAGTTCTGATGGTTTGCCGGCCCATACATCACGCGTAAGTGAGGAGGTGGATTCGTAAGGGAAGGTATCTATAAAAGCCATTGTTTTGTCGGCAAAATCTGGCTCAATGTTGATGTTTAAAGTTTGGGCCAGGACAACGATCTCTTCAAGAAGATCGTGCATCATTTGGCGGGTTTCTTTCAGTTCCCGCACTTCGCCATATGTAGAGCGGGTTACTGCCAGAAAAGCACTAACACATATGGAGATGAATTTGCGCCACAGATCGGCCTGAATGTCTTCGGAAACACGTCCTTTGAAGCCTGCCTGGTTGAAGACTTCTTCCAGTCTTTTCACCCTTTCGGTTTGCTCGCTGTTGCATTCGCCAAAGACAATGGTCGGGTCTACAGCAAGATGGTTGATTTTTCCGGGTGCATCAATTTTACTGATGATGCGGCAGAGACCCGCCAATACATTTTTGGCGGGCAGCACCTCTTTGAGTTCATCACTTGCCAGCACACCATTCTGAAGTGGAAGAACCATGGTTTCTTCACCCGTGACAGGTTTTAGTTGCTTGGCCATGTCTTTCAACTGCCAGGCTTTAACGCCCAGAATGATCAAGTCTTGTGTTCCTGCTCCGCTGATGTCATCCATTACTTTGACAGGATGAACGCTGAAATCGCCATTGATGCTTTTTACGTTTAGCCCGTTTTTTTCCAGAGCTTCCTTGTGGTTGCCACGGGCGATGAAGGTTACGTCGTGTCCGGCTTTTGCCAGCCGGCCGCCGAAGTAACCTCCCACGCCACCGGTTCCTGCAATGAGTATCTTCATTTTGATTTATTCATTTAGTTCGTTCACCTGATCTTCAATCTCATTCATGCCGTCTTCCACATCCTTTAACGACTCATTAAGTTTTTCTTCGGAGGTGACCCGGGAAACGCTATCCTCCTCCATGATCAAAAGGACGTTGTCTTCTTTGTATATCCACCATTCTATACTCAGAGGCATGGAGACTTTTTCAGTGGGTTCTCCGGCAATATCAGTTACTTCCCCGGCTGACATGCCTGTTTCGATGTCTGAGATGTCACTGGAGGAACATGCCGACAGAAGCGCAGTTACGGCAAAAAGTAAAAACAGTTTTTTCATTGTTGTTTAAAATTTGTTTCTGGTTATGTGTCTGTTCAGAAAGTGCAAGCGTAACACAGCAAGTGGTACTTTATGGACAGACACTAATTCACTAACGATCTATTGTAATAAACGAATCTACGAAAAGGTCTATAAAAACTCAAAAATGATTTATGGAATCATTCCAATATTACCTTCTTGTCTTTGGGATATTGTACAGAATAAACAAGATCGAGCTCCCTGGTTTCTCCTGGTTCGAGTGAAAGCTGCCATTCCATCAGACCTGTTTTCCGGTTCACCCGGGCACCGCTGCTTTCTTCGAGTTCTACTTTGATGTCGCTGTCGCCCGACACCGGCATTTGGTCTTCAACCACAATGTCTACTTCGGTGTTTTTGTTGTTGCGAACACTAATTTTCCAGGCTTTGGTCTTTTTTTGTTTGTTCCCGAAAAAGGTGTTGGATGAATAATCTTTTTGTACCTCCCGACTGACCGTAATGCCCGGGTCCCTGCCCATGGAAAGGGAGAGAGTGTCTTCGGCAGTGTAAGGGTCCAGGAAGGTTTTCCCCTGATAAGACTGTCCAAGGTAGATGGCCGCTTGTCCGGGTAGGAGATCGAAGTCATTCCATTCGGTGAGCTCAGCCATCAAAAAAGCATGGGGGGCATGTTTGGGGACCGTGACATATTTGAAATTTGCATCAGTCTCGTGTCTCATGACCGAAACCTCATGGGCTTTATTGTTTGGTTTTACCGAAAACGGCTCATTGATGTTGAAAACAGTGGTGGTTTGCTGTCGTTCCCGGGTAACCAGTTCCGGAATTTCTTCTGCCTTTTCATCTTGCACTTCGGTGGCAAGCATTATGGATTTCTTTTTTTCAGCTTCCTCTCTTTTTACCGGTTGCACGGGACGGATAATCCATGGGTTTAATTCAGGTTTGGTTTGGTTGGCCGACGGATCACCGGTGGATAGTGAAAGATTGACCTTGTCCCACGGTTCTCCTGTGTTTTGAAAGATCCTGGCTTTGTAATCCATTACCAGGGGGGTGTTAATGTCTTCTGCCCGCAGGTTGTAAAAAGGAATCCAGCGGGCTTCGTCAACAATGTAATTCATTTTAAGGGAAGCATCCGTTGCATGATCTGAAGTGATTGTTACCGTTATGGTACTTTGCGGTTGGTCCTTTTTATCGTTCAGCTCATCAAGCTGTTTATTGAGGTTCTCCAACCGTTCTTTCATGGGCTCCATTTGATTTTTCAGCTCAAACAACCGCTCTTCTATTCCACTCATCCGGTTCCTGAA
Source organism: Bacteroidota bacterium (assembly GCA_051744695.1). GTDB lineage: Bacteria > Bacteroidota > Bacteroidia > Bacteroidales > Marinilabiliaceae > Marinilabilia. The sequence goes on from JBNJDH010000081.1 coordinate 8,053, forward strand.
AAAGTCAAGGACATTTTTCAGTTGATCGGCCGAAATCCCGGTTTCACTGCCGCCAACTGACTGATTGCTCAGGAGCATTTTTTGTTCCTGCTCAAAAACCTGCTGCCGGCTTTGGGCCTTTTCAAGGTTGTTTTTTACATTATCTCGTTCTTCCCGGAGGTGGCTGATCTCTTCATTCACTTCTGCATCTTCAAGATAGTCTTTGCTCTGCTTGACAGAAAGTATGGTGGCCCCTTGATCGGTAGAAACCTGTAAACTATTGGGGTTGAGTTTGGAAGTAATTCCCTTGAAAACAAGACGGGATTGGCCTGCCGGGATATGGGCGTCTATATTGCGGGTTATCCGGGCACCGTTCAGGAAGACCATCACATCGGTGATCGTTGATTCAACTTCCTTATCGGAAGCCTGGATTTGAGGGGATAACAGGCCCAGCAACAAAAAGATGGTGAATGTTTTCTTTATTCTCATAACCTAAGGGGTTTTTGCTTCTCAAATATACTGGAATGCCTTCACTTCTGAAAAAATAATTTATAGACGACCCCAACTATTTTCTTTAAATAATTGATTTTTTAAATTAGGGAGAGGAAATTTACTAAACAGCTTAAAATGTAATTTTGTATTGTTCCCGTGTTTTCTGCTGTTTAACCTTAAAAATGAATTGTTATGACAACACCCAAAGAACACATTATTGGCATTCGCGTTGAAGACCGTTATGATGAAGCCCAGGAGGTACAGAAAGTGCTCACCCGTTACGGATGCAGTATCAAAACACGTCTGGGACTCCATAAGGCGGGAGATGACAATTGTGGCCAGAGCGGTATTATTCTGCTCCAGTTGATCCCTGATGAAGAGAATGTTCCCAACCTGCTGGACGCACTGAGCAAAATTGATGGTGTTGAAGTGAAAGAGATGCAGTTTTAGTTTTTAGTGTTGGGGAAAAATCACTAATTTGGCCTGCAAATTCAGTGATAAAAAACAATCAGAACTTATATGAACTTATTCTTGATGATGCAGGCCGCCGGTGAAGCTGCGGCTGAAGGCGCCGAAGTTTCCGGGGAAGAAGAAAAAGTGACCATTGACCTTATTGAACTCGTGGTCCAGGGCGGATGGATCATGATTCCGCTCTTCTTATTGTCTTTTCTTACCATTTACATCTTTATTGAAAGATTTCTTGCAATTAAACGGGCATCCCGGGAAGACAAGAGCTTTATGAACCGCATCAAGGACTATATCCATGATGGGAAAATTGATTCGGCTCTTGCTCTTTGCCAGTCAAACGACAATCCGGTGTCCCGGATGATCGAAAAAGGAATAACCCGAATCGGGCGCCCGCTTCATGATGTTAACACAGCGATTGAGAATGTGGGTAACCTGGAGGTCAGCCGGCTTGAGAAAGGGCTGCCTGTGCTGGCTACCGTTGCCGGCGGCGCTCCCATGATCGGGTTTACCGGCACGGTTATTGGGATGATTAAATCGTTCTGGGAGATGTCCAATGCAGGTAGCAACATCGAAGTGGATATGCTGGCTGGTGGTATTTATACGGCATTGGTCACAACAGTGACCGGTCTTATTGTCGGCATCATCGCCTATTTTGCTTACAATTGGCTGGTTGCCAAGGTCGAGAAGGTGGTGTTTAAAATGGAAGCCCGTACCATGGAGTTTATGGACCTGCTCAATGAGCCGGCCACATGAGAGAGATGAGATATTTTGCAGGAATAGCCGCATATTTGGTAAATTAATAAGATGCAATGGCTTTAAAGTCAAGAAGTAAAATAAATCCAACTTTTAGCATGTCGTCGATGACCGATGTGGTATTTCTTTTGCTGATCTTTTTTATGATCACATCCACATTGGTTCATCCCAATGCATTGAAGTTGTTGTTGCCCCAGAGTGAGAACCAGACCGCTGCGAAACCGCTGACATCAGTGTCCATTACAAGTAATCTGGAATATTATGTGGAAGAACAGCGTGTCTCATTCAACGAGATTGAACCACTGCTGAAACAAAAAGTGGGCGAAAACCCCGAAACCTATATTTCTTTGCATGTCGATGAGAATGTATCCATGAAAGAAGTGGTGAAAGTGATGAATATTGCCAAACGCAATGAATATAAGCTGATATTGGCTACAAGAGCGAGGTGACCTATGGAGGAGGACAGGACCAAAAAGGATAAGCGCGCGGGCGTAATCGGGAGCACCATTTTTCATGGATTAATTTTGGTGCTGCTCATGGTCCTTGGTTTGTCCAGTATCCCGAAAGAGGAGGAGGGGATTCTCGTCGATTTCGGAGATTCATCCACGGGTATGGGCGCTCTTGAACCCGAGCGGAATGAATCATCCGCTCAACAGACTGCTTCCGCTTCCAGTGAACCTCAGCAGTCGACACCACCCGCCGAAACTTCGCCCGAAACATCTCAGGAAGAAGTCTCCACTCAGGATTTTGAAGAAGCTCCTGCCATTAGTGAAGAAGAGAAGGCAGAACAAGAGGCTGAAGAAAGAAGAGAAGAAGAA
>JBNJDH010000082.1:0-10455 GCA_051744695.1 Bacteroidota bacterium
ACCCGAAGCAGAAGACCTTTTGGAAGACAAAAAATGGGTTCTGGTCGAAATCGAAAATGATTCAACTAGCCAGATAGACTCTATGGAACAACGTCCTTTTTTGGAATTTGACACCCAAAAGAAAAGAATCAGTGGTTTTGCCGGATGCAACCGGTTTTTTGGCCAATACAGCGTTGAAAAAGACAGCACCACTCAGTTTTCCGAAATGGGCGCTACAAAAAAATACTGCATGGATACCATGGAGACGGAAGACCTTTTTCTTGATGTTCTGCGCAAATGTCGATATCTCAAAATCAATAAAACCATGCTGATCATGGAGGATCGTAACCATGAAAAAATGGCTGTTTTCAGTAACAATAGATCGTTAGAATATTAGATGTAAGATGCCTGCCTGGCGGTTTATGAAAAATAAGACTTGCTGTACTAACCAAAGTTTATTTTATATAGAAGAATTGTAATAAGAAAACGGTAGACAGGTATGAAAATTCCTATAACACTGATCTAATGTGATTTAACATGGGAAATGCCGAAATTTTAAACAATTGAATTACAATGTATTACAAAAGCTTAACGAACTATTCAGTAAACAAAAATAAAATAAACATTAAGCTATGAAATCAATTTTGACTATTGCTCTCATGATGACCCTGACTATGTCGGGAATGACTGCCCAGGATGTTCCGGACAAGGACCTCCCGGCAAAAATGGAAGAGCTCACCGCCCCTCAGTTCTCTGAAGCGGTGGAAAAATCAGGCAAAACCTGCATCATCCCGCTGGGTGTACTTGAAAAACATGGCCCCCAACTGCCCCTTGGCACCGACGTGATGGTGGCCCGCGAAATTGCCGAAAGAGCAGTCCAAACAGAATACACCATCATCTTCCCTTATTTTTATTTCGGACAAATATTTGAGGCCAAACATCAGCAGGGTACCTTGGCCTACAGCAACGACCTCATCTGGGATGTCCTTCAGGAGACCTGCAACGAACTTGCCCGAAACGGCATAGAAAAGATCATCCTGGTCAACGGACACGGAGGCAATAACGATTTTCTGCCCTACTTCTGCCAATCTCAACTGGCAGAGGCAAAGGATTACTCGGTTATCCTGTTTCAACCTCAAACCTCCACTGAAGTGCAGGAAAAAGCCGAAGAATTGCGTCAAACCGATATCGACATGCATGCCGGCGAAAATGAAACATCCATGCTCCACTCCTTCCGGCCGGATGTTGTGCATCCCGGGGTAGCAGATAGCGAAACAGGCGAAGACCATGAGCGCCTCACCGACTTGCCTTACGGCTATACAGGCATCTGGTGGTACGGCCGCTTTCCTCAACATTATGCCGGAGACGGAAGCCAACCAAACGATGAATTGGGAGACCTTCTGCTCAACCATCGGGCAGAGCAATTGGTGGAACTGATTCAGTACCTGAAAGAGGATACATCCATTAAAGAGCTGCAACAAGAATTTTTTGACCGAAGTGAGCATTGATGGTAGGCTGTTAGGTCGGTAGGTCGATAGGTCGATAGGTTGGTAGCCTTTTCCAGCAACATCCCAAATTAACCAATTGACCAATTCTTGCAAGCAAGCGGCAGACCAATTAACGAATTAACCAATTACCCCTCTACCCGCACCCCCTGACCCCCTAAAGGGGGAACCACCACCCAGCAACAAGCAACCAGCAATCACCACCAAACCCCTCATTCCTGCAATTCACGAAGCAACCCTTCATGATCCAGAATAACCACCTTTTGCTTATCAGCACTGATGACCCCTTCATAATGAAGGGCCCGCAAGGACCGGCTCAGCGAAGGACGAGCCACGCCAAACAAGTCGGCCAGTTCTTCCTGGGTTTTGTCTAAAGTAATTTCCCCGTTTCCTTTTTGCCTGCGGTCGAGCTCCATCAGAAAATGAGCAAGTTTGCCCCGGATGGTCTTGAAAGATAGGAACCGAAGCTTAGAAGAAATAAACTGGGCCCGGTTCGAAACAGCATTCAAAAAATTGGTCAGGAACACCTCGCTGTTTTGCATCAAAGTCACCACCGATGTTTTCCCCAATACCAGCAATTCGGTATATTCATTGGCACTGATGGTAACCGGACACCGGTTGTTTTCGCCAAATAAAAAGGCAATGGCCAAAGGCCGGGGAACACCGATGTCTTCAATTTTCAGGACCCTTCCGGAATAATCAATCATTTCTCCTTTTACACTCCCTTTCAACACAATTTGGAGAACACGGCACTCCTCTCCTCCTGTGGCAATCACTTCTCCTTTGGCATAACTGCGTACCTGATAGACCACTTTGGAGAACAATTCCTGCACCTGTGCTTCACTGAGCCCGGAAAATAATGGCGATTTGGCGAGGGTGTTGTACATGGTTGTAAATTGGTTGCTGGCTACTTGTTGTTTGTATACGGTCATTCTGACCCTGCTGAATCTTTCCCCGGTCCGCTCGGCTATGCCGCTTGCTTGCAAGAATTGGTTTCTGGTTGCTTGTAAATGGATTACTTTATCCCCTGATGCCTCTGGCATAAGGAAATAATTGATTCACCTGGCTTTCTTTCCAGAACCTAGCAACAGCTTGCATGCAAAGAATTAGTGTTAATCCAAAAATAAACTCAATATGCTACTGGTGACGAGCTTTACTCAGAAAAACAGGCAATTAAATAAGTAACACTCTTAGTCTTGTATTTAGGATTCAATTCGCAATTTAAAAATTTTCACCCACCCCGGGAAAATTTTTCCCTTTTTGTAACAATTGTTACATACAAAGGGGCTTTTTAGCCTTTTATTTGTAACCAGATTTAAGCAATAAATTACCTATTTACATGATAAGAGAAGTTGTAAAAATAGACGAAGACCTTTGCGACGGATGCGGACAATGCGTTCCCAACTGCCACGAAGGCGCACTGCAAATTATTGACGGAAAAGCCCGCCTCATAAGCGATCTGCTATGTGACGGACTGGGCGCCTGCATTGGTCACTGCCCACAGGAGGCCATCACAGTGGAGAAACGTGAAGCAGAACCCTATGATGAAATCAAAGCCCTTCAATACATCATCCCAAAAGGGAAAAACACGGTGGTGGCCCACCTGAAACACCTCCGCGACCACAACGAAACGGGATACATGAAGGAGGCAATGACCTATATGAAAGCCAACAGCAATGATCTCCCTTTTAATCTGAACGATGTCACCAGGGAAATGCATCGGCCAAAAGTAGGCGTTATGCAACAACCGCAGGCTTCAGAGTGTCCCGGATCTCAAAGCCGGTCAATAAAGAAAGAACCGGCAGCAACACCCCAAAATCAGGATGCGGACATCCCATCAGAGCTTCGGCAATGGCCGGTGCAATTGCACCTGATCAATCCCGGAGCCAGTCACTTCCAGGGAACGGATCTTTTACTGGCGGCTGATTGCGTAGCTTTTTCAATGGGCAATTTCCATAGCAAATTGCTGAAAGGAAAAACGCTCGCCATTGCCTGTCCGAAGCTCGACCAGGGCATGGACAGTTACATGCAGAAAATCGTCCGCCTCATTGACGAATCACAAATCAACACCATTACTGTGGTGATGATGGAAGTACCCTGTTGCGGCGGACTCCTCCGCATGGTGCAACAGGCAGCAGAGCAGGCGTCACGACGTGTCCCGGTTAAAATGATGGTCATCTCGGTAGAAGGAAATGTCCTGCGGGAAGAATGGACGGAACAGTTATCAGTTAACAGTCAACAGTAAGCAGTAACCAGTCAACAAGTAAGCAGTAACCAGTAGAGACGCACAATCGTGCGTCTTTACTACTAACCTATCGACCTATCAACCTAATGACCTATCAACCTATTGACAAATTGACAAATTCCTACGAACCACAAAAAAGATAAAATTATGAGCATGTTTTGTTATCAATGTCAGGAAGCGGCCAAAAACATAGGCTGTGAAGTAAAAGGCGTTTGCGGAAAAACCGACGACGTAGCCAATCTTCAGGATCTCCTTATGTATGTCACCAAAGGGGTGGCCTGGTGGAGCCAGAAAGCCGATGAGGCAGGAATAGAGAATCCCGAAGCGGAAAAGTACATCATCGATGCGATGTTTATTACCATCACCAATGCAAACTTCGACCGGAACAAGATCATTGCCAAAATCCGGGAAGGCTTTGATGTGCAGGACAGCCTGGCCAAAAAGATCGGCAAAACACCGGAAAACACACCGGAATGTGCCCTGTGGCGGACCGATTCGGAACAGGCCATGGAAGAGAAAAGCACCCAGGTGGGCGTTCTGAGTCACAAAGACGAAGACATCCGTTCTCTGAAAGAACTTTTGACTTATGGCATGAAAGGCATGGCCGCTTATGCCGAGCATGCGCATAACCTGGGCTACCGGAACGACGAAGTCAACGCTTTCATGAAAAAAGGCCTGGTTGCTACGGTAGATGAAACTCTTGGCGTGGATGATCTCTTGCCAATGGTTCTGGAGTGCGGAAAATACGGCGTTGAAGTCATGTCGCTGCTCGACAAGGCCAACACCGAAAGCTATGGACACCCCGAGCTCACATCAGTGAATCTGGGCGTAGGCCAAAACCCGGGCATTCTGGTGAGCGGTCACGACCTCAAGGACTTCGAAGAGTTGCTGAAACAGACCGAAGGCACCGGCGTGGACGTGTATACCCACAGTGAAATGTTGCCCGCCAACTACTACCCCGCTTTCAAGAAATATAAGCATTTCGTAGGGAACTACGGCAACTCATGGTGGGCCCAAAAAACCGAATTCGAGAGCTTCAACGGCCCGGTATTGCTGACAACCAACTGCCTTGTTCCGCCAAAAGACAGCTACAAAGACCGCGTTTACACCACCGGTTCTGCCGGTTTTGAAGGTTGCCCACACATCCCTGATCGCCAGGACGGCAAGCCCAAAGATTTCTCAGCCCTGATCGAACACGCCAAAAAAACCGCTGCTCCTAAAGAGATCGAAACAGGTGAAATTGTCGGCGGATTTGCCCACAACCAGGTCATGGCCCTGGCCGACAAAGTGGTGGATGCCGTAAAATCAGGTGCCATCAAGAAATTTGTCGTCATGGCCGGCTGTGATGGTCGCACGAAATCAAGGAACTATTACACCGATTTTGCCAAGGAATTGCCGGAAGATTCGGTCATCCTCACAGCCGGATGTGCCAAATACCGGTACAATAAGCTATCGCTGGGTGACATTGATGGCATCCCGAGAATTCTGGACGCCGGACAGTGCAACGACAGCTATTCTCTGGCCGTCATCGCCCTCAAACTGAAAGAGGTTTTCGGCCTGGACGACATCAACGAACTGCCCATCGTTTACAACATTGCCTGGTACGAGCAAAAGGCAGTGATCGTATTGCTGGCATTGCTGTCGCTGGGTGTGAAAAACATTCACCTGGGCCCCACCTTACCGGCATTTTTGTCACCCAACGTGGCAAAGGTATTGGTAGAACAATTTGGCATTGCACCCATATCTACAGTAGAAGAGGACATGGCCGAATTGGTCGGGTAAACACAGGACGATCGGTTTCCTTACCGGTCGCATTTACAGGACGACCGGTTTCCTTACCGGTCGTTTTTTTTTGGTTAGGCGGACTCCGATCCGCCTTTTTTAATAGAAATCACCAATCATTCAGTATAGAGCACCCGTCCTATGAATTGATGTACCAATAAATCCCAAAGCCCTGAAAGAGCAAAAGAATTTTTTTGACAACTGTAAGCCAGGATTTTTCGCAAAACAGTAAAAGTATTCCCCCGGTTTACAGGCCTCACGCCGGGCGGAGTTTCTTTGCAGAGCAAAGCGATATAGGTTTGGCTGGGCGAAGTTTGCAACTTCGACCTTCACCTCTTCAACAAATTTTTTTACAAAATATAACGGCCGCTCGTTCTGCCGCTTTGCTCCACAAAAAGAGTTTGGCGGGCAGGGAAGCCCGAACAAAACAAATTTTCACAATTTCTGTTGCAGCTCCGCAGCTCATCTTTTTTTCATCACATTTTTATACTCCCGTTCTGTCGCCGCTCCGCGGCTATTAAACCAACAAGAGATTCTTCGCAGGCTCAGAATGACCAGCAACAAGCAACACCCACCAATTAACAAATTAACGAATTGACAAATCAACCAATTCTTGCAAGCAAGCGGCAGAGCCGAGCGAACCAATTGACAAATTAACCATTTAACCAATTAACGACATCCCCAATTCAGACCGTTTCCAAATTACTCCATAAACAACTGTTATGTTTCACAATAATTAACCTTTTTGTAAATTTACGCTAACAATAAACAGGTATTTGATTGCCTGATTCCTTTATTGCAAAAAACTGAACGACAAGCTATGAGAAAAAACAAGCTGGTCCGATGGCTGATACCACCCGATCCGTGGAAATTTCCGGTCCTCATTCTTGCCGGGATCTTTATCGGGCTGGGGATTTATGTAATCCACATCTCCAAAGCCCCGTCTTATTTATCGGATGAACCGGAAACCTGCATCAACTGTCACATCATGGGGCCTCAATATGCCACATGGAGTCACAGTTCTCATCGCGAGTGGGCCAATTGCAACGATTGTCATGTCCCCCACAACAATGTCCTGAATCATTACTATTTCAAAGCCAAAGACGGAATGCGGCATTCAGCAATGTTCACATTCCGCCTGGAACCCCAGGTGATTTTTATCAAACAGGCCGGCAAAGATGTGGTGCAACAAAACTGTGAACGGTGTCACGAAGAACTGATCACCGACACCAAACTCACCACCATGCGTCCTGAAATTCATCGGGGCATAAACAACCGGTATTGTACCGAATGTCACCGGGAAGTACCTCACGGACGGGTCAACAGCCTCTCAAGTGTTCCCAATGCACGGCTGCCCCTCCCCGACAGTCCGGTCCCCGACTGGCTGAAAAGAGACGAAGACAAAGAAGAAAATTAAATCATTCACCCCCATAAATCTTAAACAATATGAAACCCATCAGCGAACAAATAAAGGAAAAGCCATGGTTAGGATGGCTCATCTTTTTTGCCACTGTGATCATTGTGTTTATTCTTGGCCTGTTTGCCTCTTCCATTATGGAACGAAGAGCCGAGGCCCTTTATGTTTATACACCCGAAGTAGAACACGGCCAGTATGAACCCCGCAATGAAGTATGGGGTGAGAATTTCCCACGGCAATACCAGACTTACAAAAAAACCCGCGACACCAGCTTTGTCAGCAAATACAACGGGGCCAAGAAGATCGATATGCTCGAAAAATATCCGGAAATGGTGATTCTTTGGGCCGACTACGGTTTTGCCAAAGAATATAACCAGGGAAGGGGGCATTATCATGCCATCGATGACCTTCACAACATTTTGAGGACGGGCGCCCCCATCGACGGAAAAGAGAGCCCCATGCCCAATACCTGCTGGACCTGCAAAAGCCCCGATGTCCCCCGACTGATGAGCGAAATGGGACCGGCCGAATTTTACCGCGGCTCTTGGGAAGAAAAGGGGGAAGAGATTGTCAATCCCATCGGGTGTGCCGATTGTCATGATGCCGAAACCATGAATCTCCGTATATCCCGTCCGGCCCTCATAGAAGCCTTTGAACGACGAGGGGAAGACATTACCATGGCCTCCCATCAGGAAATGCGCTCACTGGTCTGTGCCCAATGCCACGTGGAATACTATTTCAACAAAGAAAAGGTGGATGATGTTCCATACCTCACCTTCCCCTGGGACAATGGTTTCAGCGTAGAAGATATAGAAGAGTATTACGACAACATGGAGTTTACGGACTGGACCCACGGGCTGAGCAAGGCCCCTATGCTGAAAGCCCAGCATCCGGATTATGAAATCTATTCAACCGGCATCCATGCATCCCGCGGAGTGGCCTGTGCCGATTGCCATATGCCGTATATGAGTGAAGGCGGTCAAAAATTCACCGACCACCACATTCAGAGTCCGCTCAACAATGTGTCCAACTCATGCCAGGTTTGTCACCGCGACGAAACCGAAGAAATTGTTGAAACCGTTTACAAACGTCAGGACCAGATCGCCCACAACCGGACAAAACTTGAAGAAATACTCGTTCGCGCCCACGTGGAAGCTAAACATGCATGGGACTATGGCGCCACCGAAGAACAGATGGAAGAGATCCTGATGGACATTCGGCATGCACAATGGCGCTGGGACTTTGCCGCTGCAGGCCACGGCAACGCCTTTCACAACCCCGTGGAAACCAGCCGCATCATTGGCGACGGAATCAGCCTGGCACAAGACGCCCGCGTAAAACTGGCCCGTTTACTGGCCACCCTCGATCACAACGAACCCATCGACTACCCGGACATTGAAACCAAAGCCAAAGCCCAGGAATATCTGGATATGGATATGGAAAAGATGAACCGGGAAAAAGAGGAATTCATGGAAACCGTGGTTCCCAAATGGCTGGAAGCGGCTGAAGAAAGGGAAGAAAACTATTCGGTATCTATGAATTGAGTTTCGCGTTCAGAGTTCCGTGTTTCGGGTTCCGAGTTTCGAGTTTCGAGTTTTGAGTACCGGGTTTTGGGTTTCGGGTTCCGGGTTCGGGCCTGTTAAGCCTTGAGGACTGCGGGGTGGCGGTTCCCCCTTCAGGGGGTCAGGGGGTGCGGGACGGGGAGTTCAGAGTTCCGGGTTTCGTGTTCCGGGTTCCGTGTTCAGAGTTCCGTGTTCAGAGTTCCGTGTTTCGTGTTCTGAGTTGAAAAAGCATACTTGGATTTTTGATTTTGAAAGAACGGAACATAGTGCATGTTAACAATTAATTGCTTCGCAATTATTAATCTTAGCCGCGAATTACAAGAATTTAGCTAATTTTGGTCGCACCAAGGGTGCGTCTTAACGGCTGCGCCGTTTTAAAAATGCTGTCGCTCGGCTCTGCCGCTTGCTTGCCAGAATTCGCTAAATTCGCGTAATTCGCGGTTAAGATTAACAAAATGGCGTAAGCCATTTTTCTCAAAAAGTATTCAATTCTTTAGAAATCATTTTTATTCCATGTACGTATATTTATGATGAACCATTTTCTGAATATATCACTCATCCGATGAATCGAAGTCATCGGATGAGTTTTGTTTTTTGATACATTTAATTTTGGATTGCTATAAACCATGTTCCACCATCCGCCCGTTCAATACGACGAACCACTTTTTCGACCGCCGGGAGAAGCCCGGTCGGCCATCATTCAGGCAACCATCGGCTGTTCCTGGAACAAGTGTGCCTTTTGCGAAATGTACACATCCAAAAAGTTCAGAATACGCCCGTTTGATGATCTGAAAAAAGAAATTGCCACCCTCGCCCGTCATTACCTCGGCCGTGTCAGAAAAATCTTTATTGGTGACGGAGATGCTTTTGTGCTCTCTGCACCAAAGCTCCTCCCCCTCCTCAGTGAGATCAATCTACAATTCGGACGGATACAACGAATCTCGGCCTATGCCTCGCCGCGGCAAATTCTTGACAAAACAGAAGAAGAGCTGAAAGAATTGCGGAAAGCCGGGCTGAAACTTCTTTACATCGGGATTGAATCAGGTGACGCCGAACTGCTTCGGCGAATCAACAAAGGCGAAACATTTGAAACAACAAGAGAAGGGATCCGGAAAGCCCATCAGGCAGGGATCGACACCTCCGTGATGGTTCTGAACGGACTGGGCGGCAAACATTACAGTGATCAGCATGCCCGGCATTCAGCCGAACTCATCAACCAGGTCAACCCCAAATTTCTCTCCACCCTCACCCTCAGTCTTCCTTTTGGTTTGAACCATTACAACAACCGTTTTGATGGTGAATACCGGCAACAAACCGTGGTGGAACTGCTTGAAGAGCTGAAACAATTCATCGGGCTTCTGGAGGTGGAAAACGTCATCTTCAGAAGCGACCACATCTCCAACACGCTGGCGCTGGCCGGCACGTTATCCAAAGACCGGGACAAAATGCTTGAGCAAATAGAGAAAGTCGTTCATTCTACGCCGGAAGACGTAATGCCTATAAATTCAGAAATGCTTTAGAGTAAAAGAACCTCAACTAAACCAACCCCCGTAATACCATTTCCGCGGTCGCAGGATTCGTAGCCAAAGGCACATTATGTACATCACAGATCCGCATCAGCATATTGATATCCGGCTCATGCGGATGCTTATCCAGCGGATCGCGAAAAAAGAAAATCGCCTGGACTTTTCCTTCAGCCACTTGGGCAGCAATCTGGGCATCCCCGCCCTTTGGACCCGACAATACACTTTGGACTTTCAATCCTGCATTCTGGGCGTGCTTACCGGTTGTGCCGGTAGCAATGATGTCAATATTGGCCTGATGCAGAAAATCATAGTGCTTATTCAGGAAATAGACCATTTCCGCCTTCTTTCCGTCGTGGGCAATTACGGCTAACTTCATATTTTTGGAGCTTTAAAAATTTTTGATTTCCGGAATTTCCGGACCTGTTCAAATTACGTAAAA
>JBNJDH010000083.1:0-10432 GCA_051744695.1 Bacteroidota bacterium
GGAATGAATGTCCAATATTAACCTCGACTCCGAAGGTGTCGTACCCTATACCCAATGGCTTTTAAAAAAACATACGACCGCCTTCGGGGTCGGTTCCCTCTCTCATTCCCGGTTATCTATAAACATACGACCACCTTCGGGGTCGGGAACAATTATTAGTTATGCTTGAGTCAAACTCAATGGTCAAAGCTGCTTGATACAACAATCCCCAAAAATTGCCCGGGGCCTTCCTCTCGAACTTCTTACACAAAAAAATCAATTTCTTTTCAAAATTTCCTGTTTATGTCAACCAATTGGTATCCGCCTTACTTCATTAAGTAAATGTTGTGGCATTTATTCGGGCAGGTAATATAACCCGGCAAATTAAGAGAGTTATTACATAAGCCTGAATTCATAGGTTATCGTCATGAGATGATTTGTGAATGAGTCAGGTAAATCACTTAAACGAAAAATTATGCGAAAAATGAACTTACAAAATGTATTCGTGGCTACGTTTATTCTTGTTTCAGCCACTTTATTTGTCGGATGCGGAAGCACGAAATTTTCAAGTGCCGTGAGAGAGGGTGACACCTCTACTGTTAAAAGCATGCTGGACCAGGGCGAAATGGATGTGAACAAAGAGATTGGCTTTGGCACAACCGCCATCTTTTTTGCTTTGGAGGAGGACAACGACGAGATGGTCCGGTTGTTACTGGAAAAAGGTGCCAGGGTTGATGTCCGTGACGATGAAGGGCGCGGCCCCATAACCATGGCTGCCAAAGAAGGTAAAAATGATCTGGTAAAGGACATGGTGGAAGCAAGTGGAAAACCCGATGCTAAAGGTGAGGATGGGATGACTGCTCTGATGATCTACGTGCAAAAAAGAGACGGACTGCCAATGGTCAAATACCTCGTAGAAAAAGGTGCCGATGTCAATGCTAAAAAAGATGACTGGATGCAAGGGAGCTTTTACAAATGGCCTTTAGATATGGCTATGGGGGAAGACAACATGGAAGTGACTAAATACCTTATTGAAAAAGGTGCAAAAATTAGAACAGTGACAATTGACAATGCTCTGCGCAAAGACAGGGAGTGGGGTATGGCGATGCTCGAGGCCAAAGAAAGCGTTCCTTCCGATCTGTTGCTGTCGCATATAGATGATGATGAACTGTTTAATTATCTTTTAGATCGTGGTGCCGACCCCACTTCGCAAATAGAAAGAGCTGCCGGTACGGGTAGTATCAAAGCCCTGCGTAAACTGGTTGAAGCCGGAGGGGAATTCAGAGACCCCTGGAACCCCTTGGAAGAAGCCAAAAACGCTGAAACAGCTCGTGTTTTGGTGGAGCTTGGCGCTGATGTAGATAGAGGTTTTCCCGTACATGAAGCCGTCATGGATGAGGATGCTGAGCGGGTTCGCTTTTTGGTAAACGAAGCCGGCGCTGATATAAATAAGCAGGATACCGGAAGGCGCCCCATTGGAGACCAGACCCCTATGCACGTGGCGGCCTACCGCAACAAATATGATATGCTCAAAGTGCTTTTGGAATGCAAGGGACCTCACAAATTCAATTTGAAGAATGAAGAGGGCAAAACCGTGGTGGATTATGTTGCTGACAGCCAACTTAAGAAAACGCTTCTTGATAAAGGCGCTAAGTCGACCCAATACTAGTAGTTCGTTCATAAAATAGTATAATTGTGTCACAACACAGGTTGTAGCTGGCTGGTGGGTGAGGTTAGCTATCATTTATGAACACCCCGGTTCACCCTGTTTAATAGTTTTGTATCTTTAAAAACGCCTATTTTTTGGGTAAAATTACACAGGGTAAATCGGGGTGCTCCTTCTCCGTAGTTTTACTACGAAGGAGAAGCTATTCTCATAGATTTTTCTATATCACAAGAAATTGCATTATATGAGATTAGCACCCAGCTTCAGCTGGGTGTATCAAAGAGGCCACAAATCCCTTTTCAGCCCGCTTTACTCCGTGTAATATTTTTAACAAAAGCATTTGTTTGTTGGTCAGAAATAATTACACGGGGTGAAGCGGACTTTATTACGTGCAAGGATATTTCCGAATTTTAACAAAAATCCTTACACTTCCATCAATAAAACATCGTTATAATATCCTCACAATAAATGTAATGTTCGTTTTTCAGCAGGCCTAAATAATCTCATGGCTGGTGGATTTTGGGTTGACCTGCATGGGGGAGATGGTATCTTTTAGACACCCTCTTCCTCCCTTATTGAAAACCTTCCATCCGCTCATGCAGAATTAAAAGGAATAAAAAATTTTAACCCTAAAAATTGAAACATGAAAAATTACAGAAAGAGCATTAATACAGTCATCATCATTGTCATCCTGGTTCAATTTTTTACGCTTGATTTAGAGCACCTGAGTTGGGATGAAAATTCGAAAGCATACACAATCTCTATTATTGGTGTTTTCTTATTGATTGTATATAATATTTTTGCTAATTTTCTGCAAAAGAGAAAGAAAGAAAGCCCCGGGCCTAAAGAATAAGAGTCTGACACGCTGCAATAAAGCTTTATATAAACCGAAAACCGGTGAAGATCGTTTTTACAAATTTCCTTTATATGCAAAAATGCCTCTACCTATTGTTTCTTTTATTTTTTATAATGGCATCTTTCTCTTCTTTTGCCGGAGAAAACGAATGGCAGCTCAAAAAAGACAAGAATGGGATAAAAGTGTATGCCAAAGAAAAAGAGGATATGCGCTTTTACATGTACAAGGTGGTTACCAAAATTTCCGTGAGTCCGGAAGTTGTTTATAACCAGGTTGTTGATTTCAGGGAAAATTTGAAATATATGAAGGTGGTCGACTCGCTTAAAATTCTGGATCATGAAAAAGATCGCCGTTACAGAAACTACATGCACTTTAACATGCCATGGCCGGTTAAAAATCGTGAAATGGTGATGGAAATGTCGGTAACAAAGGATCAGGACGGGATTTATCTTGAATCGAACGATTTGCCGGAAGCCCTTCCAGAGAATCGGGACGCAATTCGCATGGAAGATTTTAAGGAAAAATGGTCGATTGAAAAAGGTGCAAACCCCGATGAAAGCCAGATTACAGTCACAGGTTGGGTGGATCCCGGCGGATCCATTCCAGCCTGGGTTGTGGATCTATTCAATGCGAATACGCCATTTCGCTTCATTTCCGGGATCCTTAAAGAACTGAGGAAGGATCAATAAAGGGATTACTAAGGCGCTTCAATTTTTTTGGGTTATTGTAAAAACGATTTAATGCCTGGCCATATATTTCCATTTCAGGAAGGTCGTTATGTCCACCTTCTTCAATAATAAGCAGGTGTTTCTTTTGGCTGGCTGAGGCATGGTATAATTTTTCGGCCAGTTGCGGAGGTGTAATGTTGTCATCTTTCCCGCTGATTAACAGCAGGGGAATATCCATTTTTTTTATTTCCCGCAAGTTGCTGTTCTTTAAAAGCGCACTTTCCGCTTCAAATTTCAGGAAAAGTCTGAGAAACCATGGCACCGCGGTTTCAGTCCAATCATTCAGGTCGGTGATCGGACTTTCCAGGACCAGGGCCTTGCTTTTCCTTTGGCTGGCGGTATACGTGGCAAGGAAAGTTCCCATGGAATGGCCATGTAATATAATGCTGTCAGCGTCCATGTCTTTATTATTCACGAGGTAATCGTAGGCAGCCAGTGCATCGTTTTTCATTCCTTCAATACCCGGAACCCCTTTATTCCGGCCATAACCTCTGTAGTTAAACACCAGGAGGTTGACGTTCTGTTCAAGGATGGAAGTGATTATATGGTAGCTGGTTGCCATTACAAAGCCATTTCCGCCAAAGTATAAAACCGTCTTATTGGCTTTTGGATTGTCTATGAACCAGGATTCTAATTCAATGCTGTCGGAGGTTTTGATTCGCGTTTCTTCCAAATGGTATGGCATCCCGTCAAAACTCTCTGTATGGATTGTGCGTTTTACATCGAACACGTCACTTTCCTTTATATTGATGGTGGTGCAGGAAAACATGAAGACGAGTAAACCCGCAGGGACGATTAATTTTATCATTTTTCTATTGGTTTTCTTCAACAAATCATAACTGGTTTGAGTTGCCTCGAATAAAAAGCAATCCCCATTGCCTCAATAAATCGATTTTTTATGGCCACTTTCCTTAAAATGGTATTAAACTGATTATTAAAACCGATTTGGGATGGAAAATGTTTTGTTTGAGGTAAAGCGGACCGTTTCAAATCACTGTAATCCGACAAGCATACTTAGGGTTTGCTGAAGAAGTCAGCAGCCCAATATTTGTAGCTGCTCCTAAGTGCTGCCAACTTATCCACACTGTCCATGAACCATTTCAACGCCTGTTATATATCCGGTCGAAGATAGTCTATATAATATTTTCCGCCAGCGAAGCGTGTTTTTCTGCCTGCGCATGGTGTTTATGCGCCGGGGAATATATTAACTGGGAAAGGATGTTCCGGAAGGAGAATCGCTTCGTCAGGGGAAAACTCGCTACAGGGCCAGGTGTGGCATTGCCTCTGCTCGACTAAATGGTTGGGTTATGCCTGGCATGAACCCGGATCTGAATTTGGAAATGAGCGGGGGTTCTTGCCGAATTGCTTCGCCCCGTTTTCTTTGAAAATTTATTTTAAAGTCGGTTTAAACTCAAACTAAAGTCGAATTAAATTCGGTTATAACCGAAAATAATCCGACTTTATTTAGACTTTTATATCTATTTAAAACATATTATTTCTGGAGGAGGGCCAGGGGGTTTGTCAAGAGATTGGGGTACAGGCTATTCTTCCCAAAAACTTTCGATTTATTTTCGTCCCGGAGTTCTCCTTACTTTCACTGCAGAGGTTTTTATCAAAAAGTTTCCGTCTTCCATCTTATTTCGTTTTGGCATTTACATAATTTTAATAAATTAGATGGATTATATTTTGATTATCAGGTGTAAGATGATGATAGGGATCTGGGTGAGCGATGGCATTTCTTGTTTACTTCTTTTTGCTGTAGAATTGGAGCGAAGCGGAAATCGTGATTACCTTTTAATAAAACAGACAAAATCATGAACAAAAGAAGTAAAAGCCCGCGCGGCTCGAGCGCGAAAAAGAAAATCTATTGTTTCTCCGGCCAATAGTGAATCAAAATAAAACCTGAGTATAATAATTTGGGATGGGTTTTCAGATAATATCAATTGATACTATTAAATAAATTTCATCCGTATAAAATTAATTTATTAAGGTCGGATGGAACTCGCATGCAAGAACTTATACATGTTCTTTAGTGACAAACCTTGTCATGCTCGTTTCATTGTTTAAATATTTCTAATACTTAAGATTATGAGCTTTTTACCTTACTTTCCTTTTTTTATGGTCATTGTTTATTTGGCCGTTATATTTGGAATCCTTTATTTGATTTATAGATGGGTGAATAAATTTATATCCCTGAAACAAGAACATAATGATTTGTTAAGGGAAATCATTGAGAAAATGGAATCCAAATAAAAGGCAGCCAATAACGCTTAGCCTCCGATCAGGCGTTGTCTGCGCATGGTTGAAAATGGCGACTTTGTAGAACGAAACATTTGATTTCGGCCTTGTTATAATATTTCAGGTTCATCACAAAGCAGGCATTTTTGTGATGAACCTAAAATTTAAGGTTGTGACCTTTTGGAAAAATACTTTCATCTGATGCAATCGTTCTGATGTCGCGTGGGTATTGTAAAATCTGCAAAGAGGGTTTCCTTTTTGATTGAGGACCTGCAGGTTTATGAGCCACATACAGACTGACTGAAGGGGAGATCCGGAATGTGGAAGAGTGTCTTTCGCATTAATAGGCGATATTATTGTGGAGTTCAACGATAAAATAGGGATCCGATTTATTGACTTAGCAGATGAAATTGAATAAATTATCAGAGCCTGAAGGCAACATTTATAGCCATTTAACAAAGAAAAGCCCTGATTTTCAAAAATAGCAGGCCTGTCTGCCGTATTTTATATCCGAAACCATCATTTAAACGAAAATAGGTTTAAGCATCAGGTTTTTTTTTCATAAACCGCCAGGCAGGCCTCGAAGTTGAACTTTATAGATCAAACACCCCGACTTTATTGGCGGGCACTACTTAAAGGTTTAGCAAAGATTGATTTTAAAGTCGTTTTTTAAGGCAATAGTCCGTTAATCTTCGGCAAGAACCCTTGATTCAATTGTTTAAACTTCAATGGTTCTTTTTGTTAAAATGCAGATTTTTAGCATTATATGATTCACCTTAAATCTTATATTTAAAAATCTAACGATATATTGTTAAGGGACAGCTGCATTAAAAAATATTCGATATGGATACTGAAAATGAAAACTCACTGCATTAAAGTCTGAAACAGCAGACCATGGAACTACACGAAAAAGCCCATGAGATACCATATATTATCAATTTGCTGGAGAATAATATTCCAAAAATAAGCTACATTGGGCATATTCGGGCGTTGGCAATTATTTATGGCACATTGGAGAATCAGCTTTTCAATATTGAGATAAAGGAAATAAAAGCTTTTATAGAAAAGTATTCACCCAGATTGCCATTACTTCTTTCGGATTTGGAAAATCTGAAAGCAAAAGAAACAAAGGACATTATGCCTGCCATTAGTAATGCGTTACATGTTGCTGATAAAATTTTGATATACAGTCAATCAAATCCATATAAGCTTTTAGGGTTTGTTTATACCCTCGAAGGCTCGTTAAACGGTGGTAGCATATTAAAAACGCACATATCTGAAACGTTTAACTTTCACAATAACAATGGTACAAAGTATCTATCCAGTTTCAATGATGAATTTAAAAGTTTCTGGGCTGATCTTATCGCTAAATTTGATACAAATATTACTGAAAATCAGTAAAAGGATGATATTCTTTCCGGAGCAAGCGAAATTTTCCTTGATTTAATAAAGATATACGAGTCGCTGTTTCCTATTGATGAGAAAACACTTGGAAATCACGTTACTTCTTTAAATCCTGAAGCCGGGAACCATCCTATTCCTACAAACCCATTGGAAATAAAGGCTGCCATTACTGCAGGAATTTACTGTTGGGACGAATTCCCATATTTTGAAAAACGTTATGGAGAGCGCGGAAGACGCTTCACGGTGAGCGATTCTGCCTGGTTGGTTACTTTATGCGAATTAAATGATGAAGCCGTCTTCAATCAAGTGAACTGGCTTACAAATCTTTTGGCCGTTCGCGGAATGCCAACCATTACCATGGAAATTCAATTGCAGGCACTTTATCAGGAACTTTCAAAATCAGTCCCCGAAAATGAGCCAAAATATTCAAAATTGTTGAAAGCTTCCGAACATATTAAAAAACAAAGAATTGCACATATCGCAGAAAATACTTTTGAGGATTGCAATTCTATCTTTGAAAAATTTTTTGCCGATTTTAAGGTTTCGGGGAAAACCTGTGTTGAACTGAAACAAAACATCGGAAAATTAATTGCGAGTTCTTTCATCGATGAAATCAACGGAATTCCCTATGTGAGAGATTCTTTAGAAAATTGGTTGAAAAACGCAGATGTCTTTCCTGAGAATTGGATATTAGCGGTAGAAAAAACTTATAATGAAATCGGGCTGCTCTTTATTGAGAGGTTGCAATGATTCACCATTTCATTTTAGAGGGGTTATTTTTTCATAAACCTGGCAGAATGAGATTCATTGTTTTCATCTTCAAGAATGAGTATGTACATGCCTTTCTGAAGGTCGGAAATATTTATCGCGTATCCGATATTCCCTTTCTGTCCTTTTACCCGCCTGCCATTTAAATCGAATATCTTGAAGCTTCTGGCTTCAACGCCCTTCAGGAATAACTCATCATCAGCGGGGACCGGGAATACTTTCATTTTTTCTTTCGGACTGTGGGGAATGCTGCTGGCAACTTGAAATTCAACGGTTACATCATGGTCCTGTGAAATCCCTTTCAATGTATATGTAAACTGGTCTTCTTCATCAACCAGCTGGTCGATGCAGTCATCGCTATCAATCATGAAGGAAGTTACATCCCAGCCGGATTCAGGGGCGATGGTAAAGAGAATGTCTTCATCTGACAAACGATCAATTGAACCTGAAGGATCGATTCTTCCACTGCCACCCGTTGTGGATGCATTTACGTTGTAATACAAAGCTTCAAAAGCGCCCATGTCTACTGTTCCCTTTACGATTCTGGCATTTGGTGTTAAATCGAATTGTGGAACCGGCAGTCCGCTGCTTTCCGAATTTCCTGCATCCAAAAGGGCAGATGCCATGCGAATGCTATAGTCACTGGTCAGCATTTCTCCTACTTGATCCTCTGTTTCGGGTAAACCCGCAAAAGTAACGGGGTTCCGGAATTCCGGATGCATTCCGTCTCCTGAATTTTCCGGTTCAAGGTTGATGATGTTGGTCAGACCAGTGGTTTGATTTATCCCCTGAATGGCGCAAAAATCGGCAGTTGTGCTTTCTTCAGCACGATCAAATTGTTGATTATACAAAGAAGTCGAGACATTCCCCCATAATGTAGAATTGTGTAATTCCGCGTTTAAATTTCCGTAAAAACCACCGCCCAGATCTCCCGATTTATTGGCAACTATGGTGTTGTAATCCAACGTGCCGCCCTCCTGGAGGTACAATCCACCGCCGTTTCCGGCCGATTCGTTGTTGGCTATCACGTTGTTGATAAGGTAACCTCCGTATAATAATCCGATTCCCCCGCCTTTATTGCTTGCATAATTGCCTGCAATGATTGAATGCGTAACAGTAACAGGGGTTTCTGCTTTTGCTTCAACGAATAACCCTCCCCCAAATCCGTTCGTCGTTTCAGGAATGGGCCCGGCCTCATTGGAATAGATCAGAGAAGTTCTTATTTCTCCCCCAAGATTGAGTTCCACACCGCCCCCTTTTTGATTTGTGATGTTGTTATATATGGCACAATCTTCCATTCGTCCGCCTTTATACAAATAAGCCCCGCCACCTCCTGTCTCAGCGTAGTTGTTGGCTATCCTACAATTTTTTAACACCCCGCCTCTTCTTGCATGCACACCTCCTCCTCTGGTTGCGAAATGCGCTGAAGGTCCGTTGGCATTTCCATTTGTGATGTACAAATCCTGGATTGTGGCTGTTTCACCAACCCCTTCCGGGAAAATGACCACATGATAGCTGTTTCCTTCGTTGCTGTCCGATGAATCAATGTTGCCACTAAGGATGACCGCATTTGTGTTTGAGAATTTATCCTCCAATCTCTGATCCGGACTGGTTTCATCCCCTTCAAAACCTCCGATAACCGTCACATTACTTCTGATCACAAAGGTGGCATTGCGGGGATCGGTTGTGGATGAGCCAGCTGCGGCAGAGTACAATTCTGTAGGGTAGTAGATGCCTCCTGCCACCCATATGGTGCCGCCTCCCCCATCGGAAAGAGCATTTATGGCTGCCTGAAGGTCGTTTGTGGCTTTGGTCCACGATTGGTGGTCTGCTATGCTGGAAAAAGGTCCACCCTCATCATCAACCTTTACTTGTGCCTGGATGATGCTTAACGAGGTAAAAAAATACAGAACAAACCCCAGGATGAAGCTTGTTAATGTTTTGTTGCATGCTTTGCGTGCCTTGGAAAAGTTCTTCAATCTCTGGGGTTTTTGTGGATGAATTGTTAATCCTTTAAAACTTCCGCAAAATAAAAGAAAGATGCAAGTTTTTGTTTATCAATAACTCATATTACTTGTCGAATGCCTTGTTTTTTGGGAGGAAGCGCTTTCGGGAGTCAGAAAACTTTAATGATTATTTCAGCTCCGGCAGTTCAAAATTTCTTATTTTACCGGGGTTGAAATATTTTTTTATAAGCAGCCCCTATAAAATTGATCATCAAAAATTTTTTTTGGATACCATGGTGAGCGACAACAACTATGAACCGGAGAAAAAAGTGGCATCGCTTGAGCAAAAGATTGACCGGCTTATGGAAAAGCAGGTGGGAGGAGACTAACGTAAAAAACAAATGAAAACCATATTGATAACAGGAGCCACCGGCAATGTCGGGTTCGAAGTGGTCCGGTTTTTAAGCGGGATGAGCACTGATAATAAAATTGTTGCCGGTGTCAGAAACATTGAGAAAGCAAAAGGGGATTTTAAAGATTATCCCGATCTTGGCTTTGTATACTTTGATTTTGAAAACCCTGAGACTTTTGAAAGCGCGCTGACAGGCATAGACAGGGTTTTTCTGCTCCGGCCGCCACACATTTCAAATGTGGAAAAGTACTTCAGGCCATTAATATCACATATCAGGAACATCGGGATCAGGGAGGTTTTATTTCTGTCTGTTCAGGGAGCTGAAAAAAGCAAAGTGATTCCACACAACAAGATTGAACGACTGATCATGGAAGATGGTCCGGATTACATCTTTCTCAGGCCGGGCTACTTTATGCAAAACCTGACAACAACCTT
>JBNJDH010000084.1:0-10430 GCA_051744695.1 Bacteroidota bacterium
TTTTTCCCTGGGAATCATATCTAAAAGATTGAGTGGAATTAATCTATTAAGATACTGATTTCCAGGGGATTAACCTAATTTTTTAGCATATATTTCATTTATTTTTAAATATTTACAAACAATTACAAGGGAGTTTTTCAACCCTTAATTCGCATTAAACATCATATTTTAATAACTTAGGGTTTTTGTTAGATAAAAGTAGCTTACAGGCAGAAGGCAGACAGGCAGAAGTCGGGAATGAAAATTATCAGACAGCTATTATTAGATTTCAGGTGAGATGGCCTGATATAAAACATCTAACAAAAAATGGTTAATTGATTTAAAATGAGACAGATTTGAATTTTGTTAGATAAAAGAATATACGATACAGTACTATTACAGGTGCCGATAAATTGAAAGTATAGTAAAATATTAATATTGAAAAGGTTAATGAATAATTTATATTAAAAAACGATTAAAAAAAAGGAAAATATTGATACGAATAGGAGTTTTTTATGACGGGAATTATTTTTTTCATGTAAGCAATTATTACAATTACATACACGAAAGACACAGCCGCATCAGCATTTCAGGGTTACACGATTTTATTCGGGACAAAATTTCTGCGCTGGAATACGGCCCCAATGGTTTTGCCCATTCCCAGATCGTGGATGCGCATTATTTTCGCAGCCGTCCGGGAGCGGCCGAGGCCAGTCAAAAAGGGAATCTTCTCTATTACGATAGAGTTTTTGATGACATTCTTTTATCTGAAGGCATTACCACGCATTATCTTCCCATGAAAAATAACAGCAACCAGCGTTATGACAGGAGCATTGATGTGTGGTTGGCTTTGGAAGCATTTGAACTGGCTTTTTATAAACGGTTTGATGTGATTGTTCTCATAGCATCTGATAGTGATTATGTCCCCCTTGCACGAAAGCTGAATTCATTGGGCACCCGCATTATGTTGTTGTCGTGGGACTTCGAGTATCGCGATGATTATGGCAATCACCGTGTGACACGTACCTCTCAGGACCTGCTCGATGTGGTTACTTATCCTGTGTACATGGAAAAGTTGATCGATAATCCGGGGGAAGGCGAAGCTTCCCTGATAGACAATCTTTTTGTTACAAGGGAACCGGCATCGCGGTCACTCAACCGTGAAGCGGAACCTGGCGGTGAGTTGGAAAATCAGGAAGATTACCGGATTAGCACCATTTTATCGATTAAATCCGGGTATGGATTTATCAAGTATCCGCCCGAAAATTTGTTTTTTCATTATGAGGCGGTTGTAGGTTGCGACTTTAACGATTTGGAACCCGGAGATCAGGTGCAATTTAAAATTGAGACAAACGAAAGAGGTGAGAATGTGGCCATGAATGTGGAGCTGACAGAACAGAAGTATTCCGGAGGTGAATGGTGATCTGTTGTAACTAAAAAACTCTGTGTTGCCCCTTGGATTCAAGGGGGGCACACAGAGCTTGTTGGTTTCCGGGTTCTATAATTTGACAATGATCTCGTCAAGCGGACGTTTGGGGACATGATGGACGCCTCTTTCATCACGCCAGTATTTTATGTCTGCCCCCTTCATCTCTTCAATAACCACCTCTTCGCGTGGTTTTCCAAGAGCAATGACCTCTACAATTTTAAAGTGGGATGGAATGTTCAGTTCACTGGACAGCTTCAATCGATCTACAGACCCGACAATGCATCCTCCGAATCCTTGTTCAACGGCCCCCAGTAAAATGCTCTGGGCGGCGATCCCATCATCACAGAAATAGTTGTCTGAGATGGTGGTGTCGTTGACTATGATGATGTAAGCCGACGGTTTTTCTCCTTCGGCCGGCCCATTCCACTCCTTCAGGTAGCCTGCCCACGACAGGGTGGGAAAAATCCGGGCATTGGTTTCAGCATCACATGAGATGAAAAATTTCAGGGTTTGTGCATTGCGGGCAGAAGGCGAGAGACGTGCCAGGTCTATAAAACCTTCAAGCATATACTGGGGGATGCTCACGTCCTGATAAAACCGACGGTAGCTTCTGTTTTTTTTGACCAGGTCTTTTAAGTTGTTCATATTTTTTTGTTATGATTTTTTGAAAGATTAATGTCTTTTCCCGGTGTCTAATGCAGGGTGACAAACGATTCAGAATCTTTTACCAACAATATCCCAGTCTACGCAATTCCAGAAGCCGGCCAGGTAATCAGGGCGCCTGTTCTGGTAATCCAGATAATATGCGTGCTCCCATACATCGCATGTCAGTATGGGTGTGAGCCCGTTGCGCATAGGGTTTCCTGCATTGCTCTCTTTAATGATTTCCACTTTTCCGTCGTTGTTTTTGACAAGCCATGCCCATCCGGATCCGAATAAGGTTGTGGCAGCTTTGTTGAATTCTTCGCGGAAATTGTCGAAAGAGCCGTATACTTCATCAATGACCTGGGCCAATGGACCTGTTGGGGCATTTCCTCCCTTAGGGGAGAGTGAGGTAAAGTAAAAGGTGTGATTCCATACCTGGGCGCCATTGTTGTAAATTCCTCCGTCGGCTTCTTTGATTATGGTTTCAAGGTCGGCATTTTCAAACCTTGTGCCCTTTATCAGATTGTTCAGATTGTTGACATAGGTCTGATGGTGTTTGCCGTAATGAAATTCCAATGTCTTTTTGGAGATGTGTGGCTCAAGGGCATCAAGCTCATAGGGTAATTGTGGAAGTGAAAATTTCATGACTGTGGATGTTTTTTGTTTGACGATTGGGTTACTCGTGTCTCTAACAAATATAGGAAAAATATGGGATGTTGATTTGTTTTTCTGAGAGTATTATGATCGGTTGCTTTATTTTGTTCCTAACCGCCTTTTATTGGGACGAACTGTTATCATGATTCTGAATTTCAAAAACATGAAATTTATCAGGGTGACTTATTTTTTCGTTTTTCCGTGAGAAGTGTCATTGTTTTTCTTTTTCTGAAAAGGGAATTTTACTAAAGGTTGAAAAAACATTGGATCATCGGAATTAATTCTCCTTTTGTACGATGAAAGTGATTTTTCCTGTGTTCAGTGTTCATTTACCGCTTTCCCCGCCCCAGGACATTCATCTCACATACCCGGAAAACCATTGGAATATGATTAATCGACTCATTGCATCCCTGTTGCCCTACATGCCCAAAAAGTTTGTATGGCTGTTTTCACGCCGTTATATTGCCGGAAAAACCATTGAAGAAGCCCTGAAGGCAAGTGCAGATCTTGGCCGGAACGGCATAATGGTAACTGTTGATCACCTGGGAGAATATATCCGGGATCTTGATCAGGCTCGTGAAGTTAAACAGGTGTATTTGTCCATGATCGATCGTTTTGAAAGGCAAGGGATCTCGGCCACTTATTCGTTAAAACCATCCAGCTTCGGGATGCTGATGGATTTTGACACATGTCTGGCTCATGTCCGGGAGATCGTACAGAAGGCTGTGGATTACAACTCTTTTGTGCGGATCGATATGGAAGACAGTACATGTGTTGACCATGAAATTGAGCTATACAGACAGCTTCATCAGCTATGGCCACATCACGTGGGATTGGTTGTTCAGGCTTATCTGAAACGGACGCCATCGGACCTGGAGTATTTAGCTGACCTGCACTCCTCCGCTACTCCTGTTAATCTTAGGTTGTGCAAGGGGATTTATTTGGAATCCCCGGATGTTGCCATTCAGGACCGTCAGGCCATTAACAGTCAGTTTGTTGATGCCCTCAGCTTTCTTTTCGAAAAAGGCATTTATGTGGGTATCGCTACCCACGACCGGCAGTTGACCGATGCTGCTTGTCGTTTGATCGGGGAATTTGGCTTGAAAAAGGACGAATATGAATTTCAGATGCTCTATGGTGTTACCCCCGATTTACGCGGAGAGCTAGTGGATAAAGGACACAGGATGCGCGTTTATGTGCCATTCGGGGAGGAATGGTTTGGCTATTCCACCAGGCGGCTTAAAGAAAACCCAAAAATTGCCTTCTATGTATTGAAGGCGTTGTTTTTTCGTGGCTAAAAAAAGGGCCGTTTCTCGTTTGAAACGGCCCTTTACACACAGGAATTGTTGGGAGGAAATAAAAATGTTTCCCGATTTCAAATCTCTTCTTTTATTGCCGGTTCTGTGTTATCCCAATGTTATCGTTGTTTTAAGCCCTTGTTGAGTATGGGTCATTTTAACGGTCCATTGAATTCGTGGAATTATTGTTTTTCAATAAAAAATATTTGCAAAACAATATTTATTGAATTAATATTGTTTATTGAAAAACAATAAAACTCGTGTTATGAAAAAAAGATTTCACAAAAACAAGATTGCTACTCTTACTGTTCTGGCCGGTTTGGTTTATATTTTTTTGATTTTTTCCCGGTTTTTCAGTGCTTCTGAAAGTTTTCTTTTGGGGTGGTATATGGGATCTGAGGAGACTCAAATCGAAACCAGGGACGGTGTTTTTGATGCGCAGCATATTTATGACCTGGAGGTAAAACCCAGGGGAAGTGTGTTGGGTTTTCCTGAGCATGTTTCCGGCACAGGAGATGCCTTGTACCCAGTAAGGATCTCTTCTATGAAAGTTCCATTGATTCGAGGTTCTGATGTGCCGGGTGAAATTCGAAAATATCAGGTAATCAGGGGATTTGTGCTCTTTTTTTCTTTCGTGCTGTTTGTGATTCTTCCAGTCCGCTTTTTCAGGTTGTTGTCGCAATTGAAGCAAAATGATGTTTTTAACAGGTTGAATATTAGATGGATACGGCAAATCGGATGGATTTTGATCTTACTTTACTTTTTTGAATGGGGTGTTTGCCTGCTGGATAAAAAAATCCATCAGCTTCTGTTTGAATTTTCCGACTATACCATCTCGGGTCATATTGCAGATTCATTGTTGCTTTTGCTTGGCGTGGTGATCTTGCTGGCCGGGGAGATTTTCGCCAGAGGCGTGTCACTGAAGGAAGAACAACAATTAACCATTTAAAGAGGGAAGCGTTATGCCGATTGTGGTAAATTTGGATGTAATGATGGCCAAAAGAAAAATCACCCTGGGACAACTGGCCGAAAAAATTAGCATTACCCAGGCGAATCTGTCCATTCTGAAGACAGGCAAAGCGAAGGCAATACGGTTCAGTACGCTCGAGTCTATATGTCGTGAGTTGCGTTGTCAGCCGGGAGATATATTGGAATATCATGAGTAATCTTTTTTCTATTATGGATGGAAAATACCGGAAAATTCTTTGCGTGCGCCAAAGTGGCATGAAAAAACCTCGCCGGGCATGACCAAATGACACACATAGTTGGGTAAACATGTCATTTAGACCGGATTATGGCACTGGCATATCCTTTGATACTTTCATAGTGAAATTTTAAAAACACAATGTTAAACTAAAAGAATTAGGAGGATATATTATGGCACTTGCAAGACGTTTTAACAACCAGCAGCCCGATCTCGCCAACATCTTTGAAGACTTCTTTGGAGGAGATTTCTTTGGCGCACCTGCAACGACAGGACGCGGAACTTCAGTTCCTGCGGTCAATGTTCAGGAAAACGACAATGAATACGTCATTGAGGTGGCTGCACCGGGCATGAAAAAAGATGACTTTAAAGTTGAAGTAAACAACGACATCCTGACCATTTCTGCCGAGAAGGAACAAAAGGATGAGGAGAAAGAGGAAGGCTATACCCGTCGGGAGTTTTGCTATACTTCATTCAATCGCTCATTTGCTATCCCGAAAAACGAAGTGGATGAAGGCAAGATCGATGCGAAATATGAAGATGGCATCCTGAAGATTAAACTTCAGAAGCGTGAGGAAGCAAAACCAAAACCTGCACGGAACATTGAAATTAAATAAGGTCAGGTGAAAAAAGAAAAAAACAGGGTTATATTGTGTTTCGGATGAGGTGAGGTTTTATAACCTTTAGAAAGGAAAATCCTCCTGCTAGGGCAGCAGGGGGATTTTTTTACCATTCAACTTCTTCAATTCCATGTTTTTGCAGCCATTCGTTGGCTTTTGAAAAATGCCGGCATCCAAAAAATCCATTATTGGCTGAAAAAGGAGAGGGGTGAGGCGCTTCCAGTACAAGGTGCCTGTTGGTATCGATTAAAGATTTTTTATTTCTGGCATATCTGCCCCAGAGGAGAAAAACCACATGTTCCCGCCTTTCCGAAATGGTGCGTATGGTGCTATCTGTAAATTGCTCCCACCCTTTGCCCTGGTGCGAGCCGGGGGTGTGGGCCCTTACCGTAAGGGTGGCATTAAGCAGGAATACCCCTTGACGGGCCCAGCGCAGGAGATTGCCCGATGTGGGAACAGGTTTTCCCAGATCGGCAGCCATTTCTTTGAATATGTTTTTCAATGAAGGTGGTTGCCTGATTTCGCCGGGCACTGAAAAAGAAAGTCCGTGTGCCTGGCCCGGTCCGTGATATGGATCTTGTCCCAGGATGACAACTTTGATGTTGAGCAGGGGTGTTTGGTTGTAAGCGTTGAAAATAAGGGGACCCGGGGGGTAAATGGTATGCTGCTTTTTTTCTTCGACAAGGAATTGTTTAAGCTCCGAAAAGTAAGGAGCCGAAAATTCGGGTGCAAGAACTTCTTTCCAGCTTTCTTCTATTTGCGGGTTGATTTCGGTCATTTTTCACTGAGATTTGGCGATGATGAGAAATCTTTAGCCTGACAAATCCATCAGGTTAAATACAGATGGCCAAATATAGCAAAGAAATTTTATTTCGTTTTTCAGAAGCTGCACGATGTTTTTAGCAAAAAAATGCCCGTGGAAAGTTTATTCCACGGGCGTTTTCAATAAATTTTGCTGGTGTAGAGGTTCTGTTATCCTTTGAAACGTTTTTCAACTTCATCCCAGTTCACGATATTCCAGAAAGCTTCGATGTAATCTGGTCTGCGGTTCTGATAGTTCAGGTAATATGCATGTTCCCACACATCCAGTCCCAGAATTGGCGTGCCTTTTAGTTCCGAAAGGTCCATTAGAGGATTGTCTTGGTTGGGGGTGCTGCCCACCTCTAGTTTGCCGTCACTTTTTTTAACGAGCCATGCCCAGCCTGAGCCAAAACGACCTGTGGCTGCTTGCTTGAAAGTGTCTTTGAACTGATCAAAAGAACCAAATTCCTTTTCAATGGCAGCAAGCAACTCGCCTTTGGGTTTGCCGCCTCCGTTGGGGCTCATCACCTCCCAGTAAAGGTTGTGATTGTAAAAGCCTCCGCCATTGTTCCTAACGGCGGTTGGGTGTTGAGATACATTGGCCAGCAATTCTTCAATGCTTTTGCCTGCCAGCTCTGTTCCTTCAACGGCTGCATTCAGTTTTGATGTGTAGGTGCCATGGTGTTTGGTGTGATGGATTTCCATGGTTTTGGCATCGATGTGGGGTTCCAGTGCATCGTATGCATACTTGAGTTTTGGAAGTTCAAAAGCCATAATGTTTAAATTTTATGATTTTACATTTGATTTATTTCAGATAATTTTATCCAAAATTAATGCTTATTTGGACCAATTCCAAATAAAACGAGCAAAAAATTGTTAAATGATTACGGTTGATTTTTGAACAGGAATATGACGGTGTTTCACATGAAGTTTGAAAGCGGCAGCTTCCGGATAGTTGCTCATTGACATTTTGGATGCACCAGGGATGTTTTGTTTGCGTATATGGCCGGGACCTTTATGCCGGAAAATTGAAAATACATGCCGGCCAGGAGTGAGATTTATTCTATGACACCGGTACCAGCATTGAAGAAATTCCGGAGAGGTTTCAGATCAGATTTTTGCGCATCATCAAGTGTGCCTTCAAATGCCATAATTCCGTCCTGGATGAACAATACTTTATCGGCAATGCGTTTGATGCTGGAGACTTCATGGGTGATCATAACCACTGTCATGCCCAGCTGATGACGCAGCTTCAGGATGAGCTTATCGAGCATGGCCAGTGACACTGGGTCGAGACCTGCACCTGGTTCATCACAGAAGAGCAGGGGAGGGTCCATGATGATGGCCCGGGCAAGTGCAGCTCTTTTAAGCATGCCACCACTCAATTGCGATGGATAAAGATAATAGGCATCTTCAAGATTGACCAGGTGCAATTTGGTGTGCACCATATCTTCGATGATCTTTTTGGGCAATGATGTGTGCTGTTCCAGGGGCAGGGCTACGTTTTCTGCCACCGAGAGGGAGTTGAGCAAAGCCCCGTTTTGATAGAAAACACCAATTTTCAGGTAGAAATCAAGTTCGTCATCCTCTTCAATTTCTGCTATATCGTGTCCAAAAATGGAAATGGTTTCGGGAGCGACCGGGTAGAGCCGGAGAAGATGTCTCAATATCGTGCTTTTCCCGGAACCACTTCCGCCCAGGATGACTGTTACATCTCCCCTGTTTGCGGAGAAGGAGACATCTTTGAGAACTTCCCGGTCATCAAATGAGATTTTGAGATTGTTTACCTGTATGATTTTTTCCTGGGACATAGTTGGACATGTGTTTTCAATAAAAAATCAATCCGAGGATGCTGTCGGCAATAATGACCAGGGTAATTGCAGCTACCACGGCACTGGTGGCGGAATTGCCCACATCTTCGGCTCCTTTCTCCACTTTCAATCCGAAAAAGGTTCCTGTAATGACGATGATCAGAGCGAAAACAAGGCTTTTGATCAGACTGGTAATGATGTCTTTTTGGTATAATGCTTCCGGCATCCGGTTAAAGAATATTTCGGGGGTAATATCCAGGTAGATGTAAGCTGCTGTGGCCCCCCCGATAATTCCGGCCAAACTGGCCAGGATGGTGAGAAAAGGCAATGTGATAAGGCTCCCGTATATTTTGGGTATAACCACAAATCTGAGAGGGTTAATTCCCATGGTTCGAAGGGCATCAATTTCTGATGTCACTTTCATTGTGGCAATTTCTGCTGCAATGGCCGATCCGCTTCGCCCTGCCACCAGGATAGCAGTGATGAGAGGTCCCATTTCGGCCATCATGGCAATGACGGTAAGATCGACAATATAAATATTGGCCCCGAAATTCCTTAACTGGGACGAAGACTGGAGAGCCATGACCAGGCCGATGATAAAGACCAGGGTTACTACAATGGGGACGGCATTTACACCTATGCTGACCGCCTGATTGACCGATTCGCCTTTTCGCCTTTGTTTGCTATAAAAAATATCGCGGACTGACCAGTACAAAATATCCGCAACCAGGTAAAAGAACGATGCTACGTATTCTGCCAGAAAATATGCAGTGCGTTCACCAATTCTATACAGATAAGATTCTTCTTTATCGTGACGGGTTGTTTTGGTTTCAACAGGTTCAAAAAGATCCAGCTGATTTTGTACATCTCCCGAGGCATTCGATATGTTGAGTGAAACATTGTGCCGGGTCGCCGTTTTCTGAAGAGAGTGGATGGCGGTGGCCCCTGCACTGTCAACATAGGTCAGTTCAGAGAGGTCAACCATCATGTCCTGCCCCCGTTTTTTGCGCAATACTTGTTCGATCTCATGCAAAAAAGGGGGTGTGTTGCTTATCGTGAGGGTTCCGGAAAGATAAATGACGTTGCCCTCAATATTGAAATTTGCGGCCGTTGTTCCACTCCTTTTCTTCACACCTTAATCGTTTTGTTGTTTCGAGAGCACTTCTTTTGTTTTGGATGCAAATTTTTCAAGTTCTTCATGAAACATTTCGCTGATGGTGGCGGCCAAAAGATTCAGGTCTTTCTCTCCGAGTTCAGACCGGCGGTCGGCCGTATGCCAAACTGCAATGGTATCTGTTTCTGTATCGATGAGTTCAAACCGAAGCTTCAGGTGCGCCTCAAAATCTTTTTTCCTTTCTGCGTTGCTTACTTCCAGGTTAAAAATGGTGGTATTCAGTCGATAATCCGGGGATCTTTCCCAAAACCGAGTGGAGACTCGTGTGAAAACTTTGTGAGCAGAGAGGTAATCATTGATAACAGGGGTCAATATTTCTCCGGGTCGAACAGCCCATTCGTGGTCTCCGAAATATCTGATCTGGTGGGAAGCATCACGAAATACAATTTTGCGGCTTTCAAATGCCGGATAAAGCTCTACTTCGGCTACTTCACACCATGCATCAATGGCTGCGCTGGTGTTTTCCGAAGGCTCGATTTCCGCTCCGGGTTGTTCAATCATGTAATATTTTTTGACCACGGTTTTTTGCCCACCACAGGCCGACAATAAAAAGGCGGTCAAAAGGAAAAAAAATATTTTTTGCATCATCTTAGTTTTTTAATTTTTCGTCGGGAAGGTTTTTAACCTTGGTTTTGCGTATAAGAACTGAAGGATTGTTGTTGATCTTCCTAGATGCTTCTTCCAGATTTCTGAGGGTGGTTCTCAGTAATCTTTGGCTTTCTACAATACTCTGTCCGCTCTTGTTTATGTCGTCATCTACTTTGATTAGTAACTCCTGGGTGCGTTGTGCGGTGTTGGCAAGATCCTCAATCAGC
>JBNJDH010000085.1:0-10333 GCA_051744695.1 Bacteroidota bacterium
TGGGGGTCGATTCTCATGTATACATTACATCTATAAACATTTGACCCACTTCGGGGTCATGCCCGCATATTTGAGAGAATCGGAGCCTGAAGGGCTCCTGTGTTTATAGCTGTTTGCAAAATATAAAATGTCGACTCTGAAGGTGTCGTATGTTTTGTAATCATTAGACATTTCTATTGTTTTAAAATAAGTATGCATGTTGGTGATGAACCGAAAAAATAAGTTTTCTCAAAGGTTTAGAATAATTACACGCGGGGAATCCGGGTGATACGGACACCAGTTCACCTCTCGTTAGCCGGCTTCCAGCCGGCTTTTCATTCCCGGGTGAATTTTGCCACATCAAAATGGGGGAAGCCCGCTCGAAGCGGGCTGCGAGAGGGGGGCTACGTGGCTGTCCCCGTAACACCATGCTGAAGCATGGTGCTATACTCATAGGCTGATGGTGGTGATGCTGCGGGCCTGAAATCACCATACGAAAGCATGGCGCTAAGCTCATAAGTCGCAATCATGAGAATAATACGCCTTGTAACCCCGGAATTATTATACCCGACAATCCACAGGATGAGCCGGAAGCACCAGACCAATTCCGTTTAATCCATCAACGCTTATGCAGACCGCACTCTTTGCTCTCGGGCTGCTCCCACCACCAACGGCCGGCACGAACATCCTCCCATGGCTTCACAGCACGGGTACAGGGCTGACATCCAATGCTTGGAAATCCTTCATCATGCAAGGGATTGTAGGGCACTTCATGGGCATGAATATAGTCCCAGACATCACGTTCCGACCAGCTGGCCAGAGGGTTGACTTTAAGAAGGCCGTTGTTGTCGTCCCATTCCACGATGTGTACATTCTGCCGGGTCACTGATTGTCCGGCACGCAATCCGCAAATCCAGGCGTCCAGCGTACTGAAAGCTCTTTTCAGGGGTTCAATTTTGCGTATTCCACAGCAAAGTTTCCGGTTTTCCACGCTTTCATAGAAGTGATTGATCCCTTTTTCATTGACCATCTCTTCCACCTGTTTGTAATCGGGAAAGAGAATCTCAATGCGGGTATTGTATTTTTCGTTGGTGCGTTGGATGAGATCATAAGTCTCGGGAAACAACCTGCCCGTGTCAAGTGTGAAAATCCGGGCCTCCAAACTGATCTTTTTAATCATATCGGTCAGCACCTGATCTTCGGCACCCAGGCTGGAAGACAACGCCACACGGTTCCCATATTCATTCAGGAACCACCTGATCACTTCTTCAGGTTTTTGATTCGAAAACTGCCGGTTGAGGGTATCTATTTGTGCTTGGTCCATCTCTGAACAATTTAATTTTCCGCAAATGTAATGAATAAACCTTTATTACATATAACCCGGACCCGGTCAGAATTGTTTTTATTGACCAAAACAAACCCCCATGCGCTTCCCTTTGGCGACAAGACGGTTGTCTGGTTCGACCAGCCTGAGCCGCCCGCCGACTTCGTCGAGGGGAACACTGACAATTTCATTGCCACGAATGCCTACCATTATTCCAAAATTTTCTTCATGGATCATTTGGGCAGCATAAGCGCCAAAACGGGTTCCAAGAATCCGGTCGGCAGGTGTGGGACTGCCCCCCCGTTGAATGTATCCCAGTACGGTCTCCCTTGTTTCGAGACCGGCCATGTTCCGGATTTTTTTGGCGATGTAAGCGCCTGCATTCTTCTTTTTTGAAGATTTGATCCCTTCAGCCACAACCACAATGGAGTAGGGTTTTTTCTTCCGGTAGCGTTCCACCAGGCAATTGGATACCACATCCAGATCATAATCCAGCTCAGGAAGAAGAATGACATCACCTCCTCCGGCAATTCCGGAGTAAAGAGCAATCCAGCCAGCATGGTGCCCCATCACCTCGATAACCATCACCCGCTTATGTGAATTGGCCGTGGTATGCAGGCGGTCAATGGCATCCGTAGCAATGTGAATAGCGGTATCGAAACCAAAAGTCACGTCGGTACCCCATACATCATTATCAATGGTTTTGGGGATTCCTACCACATTCAGGCCTTCTTTGTTTAGCAGATTGGCCGTTTCCTGGGTCCCATTGCCTCCAATGCAAACCAGGGCATCCAGACCCAGCTCTTTGTAATTCTGTTTGATCAGCTGGGGTTTGTCAGAGACAATGTCTCCCTCCTGCTGCTTAAAAGGCTTCATCCGGGAAGTCCCGAGAATGGTGCCGCCCAAAGTAAGAATGCCGGAAAGCAACTGTTCGTTCAGTGGGATTACGTCTTTCTCGAGCAGGCCTGTAAATCCATTGGCAATTCCCAGAACCTCCATGTCATATTCCACAATGGCCGCTTTTCCAATTCCGCGAATGGTTGCATTGATGCCGGGACAATCTCCCCCGGCCGAAAGAATTCCTATTTTCATTTTCTTTTTTCCCATAGCAATTGAGTATTTTGTATTCAAATCACATTTCCGGGTAACGATTTTATCCCCGCATCCATATTACTCCAGCCCAGCGGACCGGAACCTGAACCCCCGGACAAATGTTAAGGTAACTTTTCGCTGATTTGTTCCATCAGGGATGAAAGACCAACAAGGGAATGTCCGTTTGAAAAAGAATTTTCCTGGTAATCTCGGGGCTGAACAACTGAGCAATCATATTTCTTTTTCGCCGGGTCATGGCAATCAGGTCAATGTTGTTTTTTTCAGCATAATCTTCCAGGCCGGGAACAAAATGCTCACTTTCCTGGTAATAAAATTCAAGTTGATGATTCCGGTAAGTATTCTGGCAATAATCCCTGAATTCTTCCATTTTTTGTAACTCCTCTTCACCCGGACGGTGATGAACAAATTTAACCGCATGAATACAGGTATGAAAGGGGGAAATAAGCCGTATCAGTTTATGTAAGGAAACATAGTCCTTCTCGCTGAAATCGGTGATAAAAAGAACTTTGCTGAGTTTTTCTAATTCTATTGTTGAGCTGGCCGGAACCGCCAGCACGGGAACATGGACCTTTTTCATCACATCACTGGTGATGCTGCCCAACAATTCCTTAATGGTCTCCCCTTTGCTTTTGGTTCCCATTACAACCACATCGGGATTCATCTCCTCAGCAACATTCGTTATCACATCTTCGGGATATCCGAATTCAAACCGGTTCTGAAGCTCGATGTTCCCGTCCTGAATAGAATTCATTTTATTAATGGTGGCCTGACACAGTTCGGCCAACCGGTCGCGTGCAGCCTGTTCCCGCTGGCGCACATCTAACTCTTCCGGAGTCGGATTTTCTGTGCCGGTTCCCTCTTCAATATCTTCATATTCGGAAAAACTATGCAAAATAATCACAACAGACGGGAATTTTCCTGCCAGGGTTAATGCATAAGTCAAGGCATTTAAGGAATATTCGGTAAAAGTTACAGGGACAAGAATCTTGATCATAACGATAAGGTTATAGCAAAATGCCGGTTTTCACATCCAAAAGTTACAAAAAAATATGACCCGTGGACGACTGAAGGGAAATTTAAATATAGCCCTGCATGGCTCCAAGGGATAAAATTTATTGTTCGCCAATACAATAACAAACAAAATTGAGGAGATGCAGATCCAAAAAAACCCGCATTCTTAAGAAAAATGCAGGTTTAAGTTGGGTGAAAGTTTCTTTATTCAAAAATATGACCTCATCAAATCAAAAGCCGCTGAAAATGCCGGACTAAATAATAAGCATTGCATCTCCGTAGGTGCCAAAGCGGTACTTCTCCTTCACTGCAGTTTTGTAAGCTTTCATCACCAGGTCATACCCGCCAAAAGCAGCCACCATCATCAGCAGGGTAGAATACGGCAAATGGAAATTGGAGACCATGGCATCGGCCACATGAAAGTCATAAGGGGGAAAAATAAATTTATTGGTCCATCCTTCATAAGGGTTGACATGTCCCTTGGTGGAAACAGAACTTTCAATGGTTCGCATCACAGTAGTGCCTACGGCACAAACCCGGCTTTTCCGGTCTTTGGCCTGATTAATAACCTGCGCAGATTCTTCAGGAATACTGATTTGTTCGGAATCCATCTTGTGCTTGGTCAGATCTTCCACATCCACTGAACGGAAACTTCCCAGTCCCACGTGCAATGTGATATAAGAAAAATCAATGCCCTTGATCTCAAAACGCTTGAGAAGTTCGCGGCTGAAATGCATTCCCGCGGTGGGTGCAGCCACCGCCCCCTCATGACGAGCAAAAATGGTCTGATACCGCTCCCGGTCCTCGGGTTCCACTTTCCTGTTAATGAACTTGGGCAGTGGCGTTTCGCCAAGGCTATATAAAGTGTCTTTAAACTCATCATATGAGCCATCGAAAAGAAACCGCAGGGTGCGACCACGAGAAGTGGTATTGTCGATCACCTCGGCCACCAGTGAGTCGTCCTCACCAAAATATAGTTTGTTCCCGATGCGGATTTTCCGTGCGGGATCGACCAACACGTCCCAAAGGCGTTGTTCCTTGTTCAGCTCCCGAAGAAGAAAGACTTCGATCTCGGCACCTGTTTTTTCCTTATTCCCGTACAAACGGGCCGGAAAAACCTTGGTATCGTTAAACACCATCACATCTTTCTCATCGAAATAATTGATGATGTCCTTAAATACCTTATGCTCTATTTTTCCGGTATCTTTATGCACCACCATGAGACGCGATTCGTCACGGTTGGGGACCGGATGAAGAGCAATCAGCTCCTCGGGTAATTTGTATTTAAATCTTGACAGTTTCATAAACGCCGCTTTCTGTATTGTTAGATTTTAAATTTATTCCGCTCCATTAAAATAAATGCCTGTCAACACCCCTAATTCGGGAAAACGTAATTTTCAGGCACAAAAATAAGCCCAATGTATACGAATGAAAAGACCGATTGTTACAATTTCGTCGTAAAAAATTTTCCTCCCTCTAAACCAGAGCACCGATGCCCCTGAATCCAGGTATTTTCTTTTCAAGAAGGCGTGAAATTTTCTTTTAAGGTGTCAACCTGACGCACGATGTCATCTATAGACAAAGCATTTTCAACTTTTGCAGGACCTATTGCAGTTCTCCGCAGACCGGTCAGCACTCCCCCGCTCCCTACGGCAATTCCAAGATCGCGGGCAAAAGAACGAATATAAGTGCCTTTGCTGCAAACAATCCGGATGGTGGCTTCCATGCTTTCAAAACCCATAAGGTCAACATTATGAAAGGTCACACTTCGTGCATTCATTTCAAAGGTTTTTCCATCCCGGACCATATCATAGGCTCTTTTCCCTTCAATTTTGATGGCTGAATATTGAGGCGGCACCTGCAGTTGTTCCCCGGGAAAGGATTTCAAAGCTTCCCTTATTTTGTCTTCATCGATATGTTCTGTTGGAAAAGTATGATTGGGTTGGGTTTCCAGGTCAAAAGAAGGAGTGGTCAGCCCAAATTTCACTTTTGCCTCATAAGTCTTGGACCAGCCCATAAGGGCATCAATATTTTTGGTGGCTTTGCCGATACAAACGATCACCAGTCCGGATGCCAGCGGGTCAAGGGTACCTGCATGCCCCACTTTGATTTTTTTTATCTTAAGACCGTGCTGGAGCTTGGCCCTGATCTTTTTCACTACGTCAAAAGAAGTCCAGTCCAAGGGTTTATCCACCAGAAGCATCTTCCCCTCCAAAAGTTCCGCCGGTTTCCCGAGCTGCGACAAATCATTACAAAAATCGTTCTCCTGAATCATGAGCTAAAGTTGGTTCAATTTTCGGTTGCCAGAAAAACCCGACTATCCCGACTAATGGTCAAATTGGGCCAAAACCCGTCGAGGCCTTCAAATCAATAAATTTTTTAAACTACAAGATGAAGTTCCTTAATTTATCTTATTGATCAAATGAAATTTCCGGAGATAGCAAGAAAGCCGACAATGGCACAGTAAACAGCAAAATAGATCAGTTTTCCCCGTTTAACAATCTCGATCATCCATTTACAGGCAAAAAGCCCGCTGACGAAGGCAGCCAAAAACCCCACCAACATAATCAACGGACCAATGGACCCTTCAACAGGCGCTTGTGAAAAATCATTTTGGGTGATGCTGAGGAAATTCTCGCCCAAAATAGGGACCAAAACCATTAAAAAAGAAAAACGTGCCACTTCGGTTCGTTTATTGCCAATCAACAGGCCGGTTGCAATGGTGGCCCCGGACCTTGAAATACCGGGAAGGACAGCAAAAGTTTGAGCGACACCAATGACTATGGCATCTCTGAAATTAATATCACGGTTCCCCGCTTTTTTGTAATATGAAAAGGCAAGTATAGTGGCGGTAACCAACAACATAAGTCCGACAAGCAACAAAACATTCCGGCTGTTGAATACTTCCTCCACAGAATCTTTGAAAAATACGCCCACAATGGCAATAGGTATCATCGACGAAACCAGGCGGGCCACATATTTGGTTTCTTCATTCCACTGAAACCGAAACAAACCGGCAAAAAGTGCAATGATATCCCGCCGAAAAACCACCAATGTACTCAGCACGGTGGCCCCATGCACAACAACGGTAAACCGCAAACTGTCAGGTGTATCAATGCCAAGCAAATGCTTCCCGATTTCCAGATGACCACTGCTGCTGACAGGCAAAAATTCGGTCAATCCCTGCACCAACCCTAAAATTAAAGCTTCAATCCAATCCATTGTAAAATTTGAAAAGCAGAACAATAAAAACAAACAACATCAAAAAAGCCTACCCGCGGGGGCAAGCAATCATGTTTGGAACCCCACCATGTACATAGGTGGTGGCAGGCGGCATTTCCACTGAAACCGAAAAACAACTCAACACTGCTCAAATTCCGGAAAGAGGGAGTATAATTTATTCTTTTCCTTCTTCTTTGGAATCCCGGGGTTTTTTCATAATGGCATAAATGCCAAATAAAAATCCGAAAAGCACCACAACCGGCGCCAAAGTAATTCGCCGGAAACTGTAAATGCTGTCATCAAAAACTTCAGGATTGTTGTTTCCGCCTCCGGTCATTAAGATAAAACCGATCACGACAATTACGAAAGCCACTGCCAGCAAACGGTAGTTCATTTTGCTGAGGGCCATTTCTTTTTTCTTTTCTGTTTCCTTTTTGGCCATAATATGATATTCTTTAAACCAGACGAATTGAATTCTTATTACAAATCAACATCTATTGATCACTCTAAATTAGAATTATATATCGGTTCTATACGTAACTTGAACTGATGTCAGGGATACTGAACTTTAATAATAAAGGTCATCTGCATTCATTCTCAGGTACCGGTTCACAGCAAAAAATGTGGATATGAATGTGATCAGGATACCTAGAAAAACAACAATTGCAAAAAGCACGCCAATCAACCGGATGTTGGCAAAACCAATCATTCCTTCAAATTCGTTGCTGAGCCCATAAATCAACAAAGAAAGCAGAATAATGGCAATGGTGGCCCCAGCCAGTCCGTTAAGAATGCCGGTGATCAGGAAAGGCCTTCGAATAAAGCTGCGTGTAGCCCCCACCAGTTGCATGGTTTTGATCAGAAAACGGCGGGAATAAACAGATAAACGAATGGTGTTGTTGATGAGGGCAATGGCAATAATCATGAGCAGTATGGCAAATCCTCCCAACACTAAAGATATTTTCTCAATGTTGTCGTTGACGGCATGCAGCAGGTTTTTCTGGTAATAGACTTCTTTAACCTGCGGAAAATTCATCACTTCTTCTTCAATCACGGCCATGCTGTCGGGATTGGCATATTCGGCATATACTTTCACCTCAATGCTCGACAATAAGGGATTGTATCCTAAAAAATCTACAAAATCTTCTCCAAGTTCTTCTTCAAGGATTTCGGCCGCTTC
This sequence comes from Bacteroidota bacterium, assembly GCA_051744695.1. Taxonomy (GTDB): domain Bacteria; phylum Bacteroidota; class Bacteroidia; order Bacteroidales; family Marinilabiliaceae; genus Marinilabilia. The sequence continues at coordinate 7,830 of JBNJDH010000085.1, forward strand.
GTCCTGGCTCACGTAGTTGGCTTCTCTGACATAGGAAGATGCATTCAGGGTTTTCTGGAGTCGTTGCACCTCGGCTTCCCGGGAATTTTCATTCACCATCACGGTAAAACCCAGGTTTTCCTTCACATATTCCGACAACCGTTGGGCATTCAGAAATAAAAGTCCGATAATCCCCAACAGGAAAAGTACCAACGAAATACTGATCACCGTGGTAATATATGAACTCCTGAGTTTTCTTTTGGCCGCCGAGTTTTTCATTGTTGCGCATAGATTTTGCCTGACAATTTGCAAATATAACAGAAAATCGTCCCAACCCGTTAAAAATGACCGGGGATTTCTTTTCAGCCGGACAAAAAAAGGGCTGCCGGAAAAGCAATTTTTTCTGTCCGTTTTTCTTTTTATTGAAACGGTTACAGAAATTGTGTTCCATGCTTTTCGGGCAGCCCCCTGCAGTCTATGATGAAAAGATGTGATGCGTCAGAAGCCTGAAGATATTAAGGGTTAAACCCTGACGACCCCTGACTGAAAACCAACAATCAATTTATTCTACATATTCAAATTCTTTTTTCAGATCATCGACCATCAATTCAAACCGTCCAGGTTCGGTAACCCTGTCATGTTCAGCATTAACAAAAGCTATATCCTCCGGTGTGAGGGTAAATGTCAATGTTTTGCTTTCACCGGGATCAAGTTCGATCTTCTCAAATTTCCGCAGACGTTTAACATCCGGGGTAACGGAAGCGTAAAGATCGGACGTGAAAAGCTGAACCACTTCTTTCCCGGGCCGGTCGCCTGTATTGGTTACCTGCACCGAAACATCCATTTCACCATCGGGAGTCAGCTCATCCGAACCAAGGGTCAAATCACTGTATTCAAAATCGGTATAACTCAATCCGAAACCAAAAGGAAACTGAATGGCAAAATCCGATTCATAGTCATACATTCCGGCCATTTCCTCCTGTTCCTCGGAGGGTTTGTGGTCATAAGTCAACAACGTATTGACGTACATCGGATAAGTATAAGGCAACTTCCCACTGGGATTGACATCCCCGAAAATCACATCGGCCACAGCCATTCCTCCAAAATTGCCGGGCAAATAGGCATGAAGAATTCCTTTCAGGCCGGGAACAATTTCGCGAATGATCCGGGGACGACCTTCATTCAGAACGGCGATTACAGGTTTGCCGGTCAATATGGCTGTTTGTGCAAGTTCAATCTGATTTTCAGAAAGTGTAAGGTCGTGGAGGTCTCCGGGTTTTTCTGTATAAGAATTTTCACCGATGCAGAGCACAATGTAATCCACATCTTTAGCGGCGGTGGTTACTTCATCCAAATCGCCGGGATTCTCTTCCCAGTATTTGCCATCCATGTCATATTCCACTCCGGGCACGTAGGTTACATTTTCTTCGCCTGCCTGATCAGTAATGGCTTCAAGAATGGAAGAATATTCGCCGGCAAATTCATCAACCAGCTCTCCCTGCCAGGAATATGACCACCCGCCATTTAGAGGTCGCATGGTGTCGGCATTGGGACCGGTCACCAATACTTTGGAATCGCGGGGCAGGGGCAGCACATCCTTCTCATTCTTCAGCAGGGTAATAGATTCGGAAGCTGTTTCATAAGCCGCCTTTTCGAACTCTTCACTACCGAACTTCTCGTAATCTTCGTAATTGGTGACGGGAGTTTCGAAAAGCCCCAGTTTATATTTCATGTTGAGGATGCGGCGAACGGCATCATCGATCCGCGACATGGGCACCTCTCCCTCATTGACCAATTCGACCAGGTGATCGCAAAAATCAAAATTATAGGGGATCATCGACATATCAACACCCGCGTTGACGGCCAGTTTCACGGCTTCCTTCTGGGTCGAAGCCACTTTGTCGCGGTCGTGAATATTCTCAATGTCCTGCCAGTCGGTGACAACAACTCCCTCAAAACCAAGCTCTTTTTTAAGGACTTCATTGATCAGGTATGTGTCGGCATGCGTGGGAATGCCATTGATCAGCCCGGAATTAACCATAACGGAATGGGCGCCGTTTTCTACAGCAGCACGGAATGCCGGCAAATGGCGTTCACGGAGTTCAATTTCCGGAATATAAGCCGGTGTACGGTCTTTACCGGAATAGGGGGTCCCATATCCCAGAAAGTGTTTCAGGCAGGAAGCCACATGTTCCGGATCATCCACATCATTGTTTTCGCCCTCGTATCCTTTGACCAGTTCAATTCCCAATTGAGAACTCAAATATACATCTTCTCCGAAAGTCTCCCACATCCGGGGCCAACGGGGGTCACGCCCCATGTCAAGTACCGGGGAGAAATTCCAGGGAATGGAAGATGCACGGGTCTCGTAAGCTGTGATTTCTCCACCCTTCCGAACCAGTTCGCGGTTCCATGTAGCGGCCTGACCAATCTGTTGCGGAAAGAAAGTCGCGCCATCGGTATAGGTTGTTCCATGAATGGCATCTACGCCATAAACAATAGGAATCCCCAACCTGGTTTCGTTC
>JBNJDH010000086.1:0-10318 GCA_051744695.1 Bacteroidota bacterium
CACCAAACTTTTCAAATACCTTGTCCCCGACCAATTCCGACATATATACCTCGAGCAACTCATTAAGCGTGTTGCCCGCAAGAAATCCGTTGCTGACGACAGATACATCGCCGGGAACGCCGCTTAACTCCCAGCTTTCCCCAATGTCAGAGGCATCGCCAATAGGTTTTCCAAGCTCAGTTTTTAATTTGCTCCCACCCCATAAACGTTGCTTCAAAATGGGCTCGAACTTAAGTGGATATAATTTTCTTTCCATAAATGATTGACATTAAACTCAACAGCTGTTTAGGTTTTAAAAATTAAGACAACACCTGTTTTGCTGAAATATTGCATTTTATATAACTTAACACGAAATCCTGTAAACCAAGAGTATAATCTGTCAGAAAACTTAACAACTTATTTAAAACAGGTTGATCCTCGATAAATAAAGGATTGCTTATCCAAAAACCCCATGAATTGCACCACTTTTTCCGAGAAAAATTTCTGGCAATAAGGGAAATCAATCGATAAACCACCCACATTTGAAAAGACAAATATACAACAGATCGTTAGATTATTGACCGTCATCCCAAGGAACAAATTAATCCACCTGGAATTTTGATTGTCACCCAACGGCTGGAATTGTGAATAATTCCTAACAGGCAGAAAGCAAAGGCCGTGTGCAAGAATTAATTGAATCCTATTATGCAATAGTCCGTTAAACTTTTTCAATACCTTGTAAATCAGCAATTAAACTTTTGAAGTTCTCCGTGTTACATCACAATATATCAGCATTATACGATTCGTCTTAAATCTAATATCTAAAAATCTAACGGTCTATTGTATTATGGGGCAGCCTGGCAAAAACGTCCGGAAAACTTTTCACATCTTTCATGTGTATCGCTTTTTTTGGATTTTACCAGATAAAACCGCAGGGAAGCTGGTAATTAGAAGGTCAGTCGCAAAGGCAGTCAGAAGCCAGAAGTCAGAAGTAGCTGGAAGCTCAAAGCTGTTAGCTCGTAGCTCTTGGCTCGTAGCTCTTGGCTCTTAGGTAATTAATTTGGGACAATTATTTTGAGTAGCTGGAAGCTTTTAGCTAAAAAAAGCCGGAGGCTTTTGTCCTAAGAGCTAACAGCAAAGAGCTAACTTGCTGTTAGGTGTTTGAATTTGGGAAATTTGTTTTACATAGCTCGAAGCTCAAAGCTCATAGCTCAAAGCTGTTAGCTCGTAGCTCTTGGCTCTTAGGTGATTAATTTGGGACAATTATTTTGAGTAGCTGGAAGCTTTTAGCTAAAAAAAGCCGGAGGCTTTTGTCCTAAGAGCTAACAGCAAAGAGCTAACTTGCTGTTAGGTGTTTGAATTTGGGAAATTTGTTTTACATAGCTGGAAGCTCGAAGCTCATAGCTGGAGAGAAAGGTTGCTCTCTTTTGCGACATAACCAAAGAACCAACAAAAATGTATATGATTGAATTTCGGTTGTTTACATGTTTTGTTAGATAAAAGTAAAATCTAATAAATTATGAATATGACCAAACCAGAAAACATACATATTTTTGTACAAAAAAAAAATGAAGATCAAAGAAGCCACTTTCATCACCAGCAGTGTTCGCCCCGATCAGTGCCCGGCCCCCGATAAACCCGAATATGCTTTCATCGGACGTTCCAATGTAGGAAAATCCTCCCTTTTAAATTTGCTTTGCAACAAGAAAAGCCTGGCCAAAATTTCGGGGATACCAGGAAAAACCCGGACGATCAATCATTTCCTTATTGACGAGACCTGGTATATGGTGGATTTACCCGGTTATGGTTATGCCAAATTGCCTCAGACCGAGCGAAAAAAATTTGCCGAAATGATCGAGGCTTATCTGAAGGAACGCCCCAATCTGTTGAATCTTTTCGTGTTGGTGGATAGCCGCCATGCCCCCTACGACTCCGATCTGAGTTTCATGCAGGAACTGGGAAGCAAGGGGGTGCCGTTTTCCATTGTTTTTACAAAAACAGACAAAGTGAAACCCGGACGATTGGAACAAAACCTGAAAGATTACCAAACCCGCCTGCATGAAGACTGGGCAGAGTTGCCACCGATTTTTATTTCATCAGCAGAATCCAGAAAAGGAAAAAAAGAGCTGATAAATTATATTGACTCCATCAACCAGACATGGAATTTAGAAGAATAGGTGATGCACCATTTCAGGAGGGGCTGCATTATTCGCACAGAACCAAAGCAGCAATAGTATTTGTGAGCAATAAGTGATTCAAAATGGACATAGCTGTCTAAATTATTCTTAATAAAAAGAACTTTAATCCGGATTTCCTATTAATAAAAGGTTAATTTTTATATCTTTGCAAACGACAACAACTTCTGAAATTAACTGATAAACAGGACTTTAAATGCCACCCAAAGCGCCAATTAAACTTTTTTCGGGCATAAACACCCGATATCTTGCCGAAAAAATAAGTCTTTGCAACGGAAGAGAACTGGGAAAAGTCAATTTTACAAAATTCAGTGACGGTGAATTCACCACCGCATTTGAGGAGACCATCAGAGGTTCACATGTTTTTTTGATTCAGTCGACTTTTCCCCCATCGGACAATCTTTTTGAATTGTTGATGATGATTGATGCGGCCAAAAGAGCATCAGCTTACAAACTGGTTGCCGTGATTCCCTATTTCGGATTTGCCCGTCAGGACCGCAAAGACAAGCCGCGGGTTGCCATTGGGTCCAAACTTGTGGCCGATCTGCTTACCACGGCAGGAGTGGACCGCATTATCACTATGGACCTCCACGCCGATCAGATTCAGGGTTTTTTCAACATTCCGGTTGATCATCTTTATGCTTCCAGCATTTTCGTGCCCCATATCCGGCGCCTGAATCTTGACAACCTGGTGGTTGCATCGCCCGACGTGGGAGGCACCAAACGAGCCAATACTTACGCCAAATTTCTGGACACCCCCATGGTGATCTGTCATAAGCACCGCGCCAAAGCCAACGAAGTGGACGAGATGCGAATCATAGGAGATGTGGAGGACAAAAATGTCATTATCCTGGACGATATGATCGATACTGCCGGCACCCTCACCAAAGCTGCCGACATGATGATCGAACAGGGAGCACGAAGTGTAAGAGCTTTTGCTACTCATCCTGTATTGTCCGGACCAGCGTTCGAAAACATTGAAAACTCCAAAGTATCGGAGATATATGTGACCGATTCCATACCAGTAACCCGGAAATCACCAAAGATCAGGGTGCTCTCTGCCGCCCAGCTCTTTGCCGACACCATCGACAAAGTTTACAATTATCAGTCAATAAGCACACAATTTGTAATATAATTATTACCTTTGCGCCCGCTTTTTTGAATGAAAGCGCAGTGTGATGGGAAATTAAGGTTTTTCATTACAATCTTAATTTTGAGTAACACATTTAAAACGAAACCAATGCAAACAATTGAACTGAAAGCCACCAAGCGCGAAAATCTTGGCAAAACTGCCACCAAAAACCTGCGAAACGAAGGCCAAGTCCCCTGTGTTCTTTATGGCGGTGAGGAAACCATTCATGTATCAGCCCTTCTGAAGGATTTCGAAAAACTGGTCTACACGCCCAATGTTCATTTGGTCAGAATGGATGTGGACGGAACCGTTTACGATGCCATCATTCAGGATATTCAATATCATCCTGTCACAGACGATGCCCTTCATGTAGACTTCCTTCAGGTATTCGATGACAAGCCTGTTCAGGTGGAAGTACCTGTTAAGCTGAAAGGACTTGCAGCAGGCGTGAAAGCCGGGGGTAAACTGAACCTGGAAAAACGGAAGCTGAAAGTAAAAGCAATGGCCAAGAACATTCCGGATTTTCTGGAAATCGACATCACCAATCTTGGCCTTGGCAAAGGCATTAAGGTGGGGCACCTCGAATATGAGAACCTGGAAATACTCAATAACAAAAACCAGGTTGTGGTATCTGTTAAGCTTACCAGAGCTGCACGTGCCGCCGGTGCAACAGAATAATAGTGCTGATCCTGCATATTCAAAACCTCCATATACAGCCTATATGGAGGTTTTGTGTTTATGGTTCGCCTGCAAATTAAGCATATATTCTCCTACTTTTGTCAGGCTTTAAAAATTAACGGCATTATGAAAATTTTTCAACGCATCAAACAATTTCTGCATCCGGCAGACAAACAATCCGAGGAAACCGTGAAATATCTGATTGCAGGACTGGGAAATATCGGCAGCCAATATGAAAACACCCGCCACAACATTGGTTTCGACATACTGGATGCCCTGGCCGAAAAAGCCGGCATCGAATTTGATGATCGACGATACGGGAGCGTTGCCGAATATAAATTCAAAGGAAGGACATTCGTGCTGCTCAAACCAAGCACGTATGTCAATCTAAGCGGAAGAGCGGTCAATTATTGGATGAAAAAAGAAAAAATCCCCCCGGAACGCCTTCTGGTAATCGTTGACGATCTGGCCCTTCCTTTCGGCAGATTACGTCTGAAGGCAAAAGGAAGCGATGCCGGGCACAACGGACTGAAAAACATTCATCAGGTGCTCGGTCATAACCAATTTGCCCGCTTACGTTTTGGTATTGGTGAAAATTACCCAAGAGGAAAACAAATTGAACATGTCCTTGGCAAGTGGGACAGGGATGAAGCTGCTGCTCTTCCCGAACGGATCGACAAAGCCATTGAGATTATCAAAAGTTTCGGAACCATCGGGCTGGCACAAACTATGAGTCAATACAACAACAAATAATAGCTTATGGCTGAAGAAAGCGTACGCATCGACAAATTTATGTGGGCCGTACGACTGTTCAAAACCCGCAGTCTGGCAGCCGAGGCCTGTAAAAAAGGCAGAGTCACCGTTGATGATCAGCCGGTTAAATCATCAAGGCAAATCCGCCGGGGAGATGAATTTTCCATTAAGGTTCCTCCGGCAGTGAAGTCCTATAAAGTATTGGATCTTTCTGAGAAAAGAATGGGAGCCAAACTGGTGCCCGATTATCTCGAAGAGGTCACACCAAAGGAAGAGCTCGACCTGCTTGATAAAGCTCGAATGGTACGTAAAATGGACAGGCCTAAAGGGACAGGACGTCCGACCAAAAAAGAAAGAAGAGATCTGGATCAACTTGACAACCATGGTTGGGGATTTGATTAAACCGCGGTTGACATTCATGCCGTTTCCTGTTGATCAATCGCCCGCAATTTAACTTTATCCCATTGGAAACTGAGCCTCTCTTATTCGGAAATATAGCGCACACAAAAACAGAAAACACTTTACTAACATCACCATTTATATCCCTGTAAAGCAGGCATATAACATCCAATAATCTAACCACCTATTACATGATCATATCCAAACACAAAAAAAACAGCGACATTGCCGGCTATGTTTTATACATGTGGCAAATCGAGGACCTGATCCGGGCAGCCGGTCTGGACATGGATGAAATTGAAAAAACAATCATCCCCCGGTATGAACAACCCGAAGAAGTGCAAAAGGAGATCCGGGAATGGTATGAAAACCTGGTGACCATGATGAAAAATGAGAGAATCGAGAAATCGGGTCACCTGCAGGTAATCACCAACACGGTCAACGACATGAATAAAATTCATGTTCAGTTGATGCATTCATCCAAAGAAGCGGCTTATCAACAACAATTCATGCAAGCTGTGCCCCTGATCAAAGAACTTGAGCAAAAAATGCAGCCAAAGCCCCGTCATGACGTGGAATTGATGCTGGCAGCGATGTACAACGCGTTTTTGTTAAAACTCCAGGGGAAAGAGGTTTCCCAAGAGACCAATGAAGCCCTTCAGGTTTTTGGAAAGACTTTGTCAATGCTTTCTGCCAAATACCGGCAGGAACAAAAAGGAGAACTCAATCCTGAATAATGGCACAGGTATCTCTTTTTCCAAACCATTGGTAACGATTATTGGCCACTATACGGTAACCGGCTTTTATCAATGAAGAAGGAAAAATCGAAAACAAACGGGACAAAATACGCCCTCCTCTTCCGGTTTGTTTCAAAAGCGCTAAAATGGCAGGAGCTCCACTTATAATCTCCTTCTGCAGGGTTTCCATCACAACTTCTTCAGTCATATCTCCCGAATAACCATGGCGTTGCAAAATTTCCCCGCCCTTCTCCGACTGCATCGGGATAAACTTCAGGTTTGCTCCGGCCCTTTTATGAATCCATTGGGCAAAACCACTGCACAAGAAACAGTACCCATCAAATAAGACTGTTATTTTTTCTTCTCTCTTCTCCATTATCATCTCATCTGCTTGTAATCAAAAACACCATCACCGGGACGAAAGTTCATGTTGCCTATTCCACGATCATATCGACCCGTTGGTTCACCATCCGGCGCCCGCGTGGTGACAGCTCTTCAACAGGAGATAGCGGATCCTCATCGCCCCTGGGAATGATTTCTATGCGGCCAGGATCAATACCAAGATCATTTTCAAGAAAATCTGCCACAGCCTCGCAACGTTTGCGACTCAACTCCATATTTTCAGGTGAGGGCCCGGTAGTATCTGAATAACCATAAAGCATCACCTTTCTGTCCGGATGCTCTCTGAGTTCAACAGCCACCTCACCCATCAGCAATTGATCGACACGTGAAAATGGTCCCAGGCGGCTGGAGTCAAAGAATACAGACCGCACCCGGTATTGGCTGTAAATTATTCGCAATGTTTCCACAATAATTACAGAATCCTTATGAACAGGACGGTTGTCTTCATATTCGGCCAGATCCTCTTCAAAACGGCGAACCTCATCCACAAGGGGATCTTCCTGTTCCCGGCCAAACATATCCATATCCTCGGAACGGTAGGTCCAACGAACATGACGTTGGCTTTTATTGCCAAACTTATAACTGATGTTCAGTCCTGTGAAAAAATATCGATCATTGGTGGCACCCGTCAAAATGTTATCGAGTTTATCGGATGAAGAAAACCGAACGCCCCCTTCAAGGCCCACATCAAAATAATTGTTGACACGAAACATCACGCCCGCTCCAAAAGGAACAACCACCTTCCTTTGACGGGATGTTTTGCGAGATGGTTCGTGCTCATCATATCCCAAAACAACATACCGGGAGTTACCGGAACCATATAGTTCATCACGAGTGACACCCCCTCCATCTGGACGATGAAGAAGACGACTCCGAAAGAGTGTTGCCCCCACCCCGATTTTCAGATAATAATTCCACCGGTCATTGATTGGTCCGGGACGGGACGACATTTGATTAATGATGGCAATACCGTTAAGCGAAACATCCATCAAATCCCCCTCAAAAGCATAATCTCCCTCTCCTCCATGCATATTTCCCTGCAAATATTGCATTTCCAGAGCAAAAGCCGGCACGAGATGCCTGGTAAGCCAAACCGAAGAACCAAAATCAATCTTCTGATCGGGAAACAAACTGTAGCCACTTTGATCGGCATACATGATGAGCGGACCATAGCCACCTGCCAATGACCAGGAATTGTACTCCTGTCCATAAGAATAGATCATCTCCGGGGTCTTTTTGAAACCGGAATCATCTTTTTTCTGGGCCGTAGCAACAGCCAAAGAGCAAAGAAAGTATAGAACCATTATTCGCCTCATTCCGCCTCATTTTGTTCCCTGACCAGGAAAATATCAACCCTTCGATTTACAAGATGGATGCCTCTTGGCGCCAACTTTTGGGTATCGGAGAGCAGACCGGTTTCTCCCATTGGTTCGGTTTCAAAACGGGCCGGATCTATGCCGTAATCATGAACCAAAACATCCACCACAGCATCGCATCGTCGCTGACTCAGTTTTACATTATAGTCATCAGGCCCCCGGGCATCGCAATACCCCTGCACCAATAACCGTTCACCAGGGTTTTCTTTCATAAAACGGGCAACCATAGCCAGGACTCTGTGCCCTTCAGGTTTCACCTTCGACCGGTCAAAATCAAAGAACACGGAAGCAGCCAATACATCGCGCCGTTCCACTGTTTCACGATAAATAAAAGTGGTATCGGTCACTGATGAATCATTGGCAGCAAGGTAATCCAGACGTTGCCGTAATGAATCGAGTTTCTGCGCAAGCGGGTCTCCTTCTCTCTCGCGTTGATAGGCCAGGTTAAAATCTTTATAGGTCCACAAAGAATGGCGTTTGTCCTTCTTCCCCACTTTGTAGGTAATGGTGAAAGCTGCAGACATATAAGAGTCATTGTCTGCCCCCGTAAGATTTACATCCAGATTGTCCTGGGTAAGATTCCTCAGGGTTAGCTCAAATCCGGCATCAAAACTTTTACTAAGCCGAAAATCCACCCCGGCGCCTATGGGGACCACCACCTCACTCTTACGATCGGTTTCTACCGAAGGGTTGGCATTGTCATACCCCAGCGCGAGGTAATCATCATCATCCCAGCCATAGGGTTTGGGATAGCCGGGAGTTGACTGGTGTACATCTCCAACCGTAATCCATTCGTCGGTATCCACATGTCTTTGCCGGGAGCGAAAATGATTTGTTCCCACACCAATCTTCCCGAAGATGTTTAACCGGTCTTTCACAGGGCCGAAAAGCACCAACTGATTGATGCTGAAGTTCAGATTCAGTGACAGGTCATAGAAATTCCCGCTGAAATACCGGGAATTCTTTTCGCCATACATGTCTGCAGTTATGTACTGGGCATCGATCGACCAGGGCCGGCCAAACTGTTTACTCACCATGAAAGAAGGACCAAAGCGCAGGTGGTGAGACGGGAAAATGGTGTAATCCACCACATCGGTATAATACACAACAGGTCCGTATCCGGCGGTAACTGACCATGTATTGTATTTTCCCTCAGGATCATAAAGTTGCTCCTCGTCGAGATTATAAAAATCAATCTGCTGAGCCAGCAGGAAAGCAGGCCATAACAACAGCAAAAGCACCATTAACTGTTTCATCCACTCATTTTATTGATTGTTAGATATTATTCGAAGACAAGCAGAAGTCAGCCTCAAAAGCCAATATCCAACAAAAGTCAATCTTGCAATATGTCGGCAAAACTGATATCCAACCTGTATTCAGAATATTGCTCAAATCTAAAGCAATCCCGGACCAACGTAAAGGAGTTTTTTACCAACTATATCATCTTGTAGACCAAAGGCTCAGGCAGAGTCGTAAAAAAAGCCGGCCCGGAGTTTTCTATCCGGACCGGCTTTTTGAAATTATAATAAGAATCCCGGGGATTACTGATATTCTTCACGGAAAGCTTCGAGTCCCTGATCAAGCCAATCAATGTAGGCATTTACATTGGTATTGTATCCGCGGTCTTCAATCAATTGTTCCTCATCAGGCCCCACTATCACGTAATGGGGCTGACTGTTGCGTTCAAATCTTGTAATTTGAAAATTGCTCCATTTGTTCCCCACTGTCCGGATCTTTTTACCTGTCTCTTCAGATACAAACTGCTCATCTTCGGGAAGTTTTTCCCGGTAATCCACATAGAGCGAAACCAGAATGTAATCATTGGTCAACATATCGTTCACGGTCGAATTGGACCATACAGCATCTTCCATTTTCCGGCAATTGGTGCATCCTTTACCAGTAAAATCGAGCAACAGCGGTTTATTCACTTCTTTGGCATACGCAAGAGCCTTTTCGTAATCTTTGAAAGACGGAATACCTTGGGGGCCAGGTTCCATTTCAGCAGAAAGGGTTGTGGCATTGCCTCCCCCTCCACCGGCAGTTGGAGATGTATTGCCAACACCATAGGGAGATTCCGCATAATTGCTGGGTGGTGGAAATCCGCTGATCAAATTGACCGGGGCACCCCACAAGCCGGGAATCATATATATGGTGAAAGCAAAAACAAAAAGCCCCAACATCATCCTGGGAACAGGCAAATATTCCATGGGTGAATCATGCGGTAGACGGATTTTACCCATGAGGTAAAATCCAAGGGCACCGAATATAGCAATCCAGAAGGCAATGAAAACTTCCCGCTCCAGGATATTTAATCCAAGAACCATATCGGTAATGCTTAAGAATTTGAAAGCAAAAGCCAACTCCAGAAAACCTAAAACGACCTTAACAGAATTGAGCCAGCCGCCCGATTTGGGAAGCGTATTAAGCCAACCCGGAAAGGCTGCAAAAAGGGCAAAGGGAAGGGCCAGCGCAAGAGAAAATCCAAGCATGCCCACAACAGGAGCAATCCCCCCTATGGATGCAGCCTGAACAATCAGTGTTCCCACAATGGGGCCGGTACAGGAAAAAGAAACCAGGGCAAGCGTAAAGGCCATAAAAAATGTTCCGATAAATCCGCCTTTATCAGCACCTTTGTCAGCAGCACTCACCCACGAATTGGGCAAAACA
>JBNJDH010000087.1:0-10315 GCA_051744695.1 Bacteroidota bacterium
CACCTCGCGATGGACACCCTTGCTTTCGGCTAATGGTTGGCGACTATAAACCCCCATCGTGGACTTGCACCACTTAGCTATTTACCATGCACGGCACACCAGTTAAAAAAGGGATGCTCGAATTTTGAGACATCCCCTTTTTAAACGCATACCACAATACAAGCATTAATTTAGACTCGCTACAGACTCAGCTACAGCTATTTTCGAATCCGCAGTACCATAGTAAAGAAACCATTTCTCCTTAAAATGCGCCAATCCTTCTACAAAACATACGTTATCGACCTGGCCGGTGATTTCATAAGGTTGATCAGGAGAGATGAACCATTTGTCGGTTCGATGAAGAACTTTTGTTGGTTCGTTTTTATCCATTATGATCTGACCAGCCGCATAGGTACCATCAGCAAGATTTTCATCTCCAAAAGAAGGGCTGTTTTTACTGTTGTAGATCAAAAGAATACCCTGGTCTGTAATGACAGCAGGCGGCCCGGGTTCAACGAGTTCACTATCGAACTTTCCCCGGCGTGTGGAAAACACAATCCTGAAAGGCACTGTATAATTGCGCATGGTATCCAGTTTCTCCTTCTCCGGGTCGGCCTCTATCAGGGGCTGCCAATCAATAAGATTGTCTGAAGTAGCAAGGTAAATGTTTGACTCCCCCCAATACATCCAGTATTTACCGTCAATCTTTTCTGCAATCAACCGTCCATTCTCCTCACGGCAAACAATGGAACCTGCTTTGGACCACATATCGACAAAATCGCCACCTTCCGCGTTCTTAAAAACAGACCCGTGCTTTTCCCAGTTTCTCAAATCTTTTGATGTAGCCACAAAGAGACGGGCTTTATCGCCATCATAAGCTGTATAGGTCACAATATACCTCCCATTCTTATCTTCAACCAACCTTGGATCTTCACAGCCGCCTTCCCATTCATACTTTTTGAATTCGTCGTTTTCCGGATACAAGACTGGTTCCGGTTTTTTATGAAATTCGTAACCATCCAAACTATAAGCCAACCCCAAACGGGAAGTCCCGTTATATTTGCCAATACTGTCTTCGGCACGATACAACAAAAAAACAGTATCTCCCTTCACAGCACTGGCAGGATTAAATACATCCTTTTCTTCCCAGTTAACCACTGCCTCACGAACAGGACAGAAAAACGTCAGGCTATCAGATGGAAGCAAACAGGGATTCACTTCCACATTCTTTGTGAACGGCTCCAAAAAGTTCGCCTCTTCCTGCTTTTTTGAGGTCTGACATGAGACCAGGATAAAAAGCAATCCAAAAATCAATGACAAAAATTTATTCTTCATCGGTTCTAAGTTTTGTTTATGAATATTTTAAAAATTATTTCTTATTTACGTGAATTAAAGTCGGGATCCATTTCAGGCGCTCTCAAGCCCGCCAACTCATTAGCCTGAAGCATAAAAACATTCCAGCACATCCCACGTGTAGAAGGCCACCACTCTTCAATGGAATCCCATTTAGTGGGGACAAATTCTTTACTAAACGGCCACTCAGGATTCAAATACATCTCAGCCCAGATACGATTTTCCATGCGTTTCCCGGCTTTGTCCCAACCATGTTTGAGTCCAGTAACATAAGCGCAATACTCGGCTCTTAACCAGCTGCTTCCATTATAATACCAACCATCATCCTTTTCGCCACGATAATTGCTTTCACCAAACTCACCAAACGGCTGATAATATTCCGATAGATAGGCATACCCCGGCTCGTCATCGATCAATCGCACAAGAATGGGGGCAGTAGTGAAAAGAATTCGGGTTCCAGATCGGTCACTGAATAGTCGCTTCGTTATCTTTTGCTTCCACTGATCCCATCAGGGGTGTAATAATCGTACCAATGGCGCCCTCCGGAGTTTGCGTTTCACCCAACTTTTTCCAGAAAGAAAGGGTCAATTCTCGATTGTATGTAGCCACAACAGAGAAAAAAGCATCCCGATTGTACATATCCGGTGCATAGTTCATTTTAGGGACATTCAGCGGATCAAAATTGCACGTATCGGTGATCCAGGTCAGCATATTTAAATTGCCATAAAGCATCTTTTCAAATGTCGAACACTGAAACCCCATGCCTTCAGCAAGACGCGACTGGGCCGAAATCATAAACTGCTGATGAGACGCCCACGGCTCTACAAAAAGGCAAGTGGTTTTCTTAATTCTTTCACCCAAAGGCAAAACGTTATATGGCTGTCTGGCAGGCTGATGCTCCAATACACGAAGGTTTCAAATTTTCATGTCGCATTGTCGTCCATCCTGACTTCCAACAAACATCGACACACTATCGCCTTCAATGTATGGCATCATAAGGTAATCCATACCCGGCATGGATGGTTGAAACAATTCAACAGTCTTCTTCACAACATTTTCGTTGATTACCCGGTAACAGACTTCAATGGGCAGATTGGCATTTAATTCGGGAATATAAGTGTTACCAGTCAATGCCACACTGTCTTTATTGCCTCGCCACTGCTCTCGATTCCAACCCTGCAGACTTGTTTGTATACTCAAATCAAGATTATACATACCTAGTGAAAACTCACCCTTACGGGTTACGATCAATTGGTCACCCTTATATCTCTACACAACAACCATTCTTATCGTCACCCGATGATTTCAGGGAAAGGCCCTGTGCAAAACAGGGAATAATGTAAAAGAATCCTGCCAGCAACAGAAGAAACCAATTTGGTAGTTGATGATATTTTAAATGCATCACTGATTATTATTAAAATGTAAAAAAGTGAAGGGATGCATTGAAATGAAAAACACCCCTTCGCTGTCATTCCAACTAATTGTCTATCAAGCGATCAAGCAACTGGCTCAATAACCTTCATTTTGCACAATAGTTCCGCCGGATTTATCAATTTCGCGCTGTGGAATAGGATAGAGATCGTGGATTTCCTGAAAGCCATATTCATCTAAAACATCATCTGCCAGCCCCCATCGCTTAAGATCACGAAAACGATGAGATTCAAAGCCCAGTTCTACCCGGCGCTCGTGAACCAACCAATCAGTTATGAGGGCCACATCAGTTTCATTTACATCACGATCGGGCAAGGTACCTTCAGGAGGAAAAGTCCCATCGGCAGTCATCGAATTTCTGGCCCTTTCCCGGATGCTGTTAATCAGCCCAATCGCATTTTCTGGATCACCCGTATTCAGCAGAGCTTCGGCCTTCCAAAGGAGAACATCTGCCCAACGAATATATATTTTGTTGCCGGGGGCATCATCATCACCTTTAAAGTCGCCATCCAGGGTTCCCAGAATTTTGTTGACATTCCGGGATTCAACATTTACAGTATAAAATAACCGTGGGTCATTGGCCTCAAATGCCTCCACAAAATTGGTTTCGGGGGCCACAAACCCCCATCCCAGCAGGGCACACAACCCGTTTCCTCTGCGGGGAGTCTGCGAAGATTCATGATCATAGCAGAATATCACCTCATCCTCCAGGAACTCTCTTTCTACATCAAAACTGTCAAAATAGTTGTCATTAAGATTGTAGTAGCCCATACCTTCAAGGTCTTCTACAAGACGAATCACCTCTTGCCAGTCTTCGCTGAAAAGAGCAACTTTGGCCTGAAGGGCAACAACAGCACCTTTGGAAGCTCTCCATTTCTCTTCGGCACATGAATATTTGGAATCCGGGAGTAAATCCCGGGCATTGCTCAAGTCCGAGCTTATTTGTTGCCAAACCTCCTCAGCGGGGGCCCTGGTAGCCACTTCATAGGCTTCATTAAAAGAAGTCAATGGTTTCAAAACAAGCGGCACATCACCAAAATTCGTCACCAGGTCAAAACAATAGAATGACCTCAGGAAATAAGCTTCACCCAGAAGGCGATTTTGAAGAGTTTGATCAAAATTCAACTTATCCATCATTGCCTCATTGGTCAGATAATCAATGGCCGTATTGGTCCGTGATATACCTTCGTAATTGTATGACCATTGACCATTAAAAGCAGCATTTGACGCAATGAAATTAAAATTATCAATCTCATCCATCCATGCCTGGTCACCATCAGGATTCCACTTTTTCTGCATATCATCGGAGGCGATGTCCTGCAGAATAAAATCGTTTCGGGTAACAGTTCCATCCTCCCATGCCCAGCTTCCAACAATATTTAATGTACTGGACAACAACTGGTAAGATGACCTCACAGAATATTGCACTGTGGTCTTATTCGGTTCCAAATCTACCTGCTCGGGTGTCAAAAGGCCGATCGGTTCCTCTGTCAGATAATCTTCGCAACCGGCAAAAAATAAAAGTCCGACAGAAAACAAGAATATATTTCGATATAATTTCATATTGATTTTATTTTTGGATTGATTAAAAAACAAGGTTCACTCCGCCCATATATGATCGGGCCTGCGGATAAGTACCCATATCGATCAAATCGGTTGATTCCGGGTCAAGACCGGTATAATCAGTAATGGTGAAAACATTCTGGGCCGAGATATAAAACCTTACATTCTTCAGTCCGATTTGATTCAGACCGGCAAATGAATAACCCAACTCGATGTTTTTCAACCGGAAATAAGAAGCATCTTCCACAAAAATGCTGGACACCTTACTGCTTCCGTTATCGGTAAAACTTACACGCGGAACCTTGTTGGTCGAACCCTCTTCATCCCAGGCATTCAAAATTCTCGTTGTGTAGTTAAAAGGACGGGTATCATAATCAACAATTTTTTTGGAATCGTTGTAACGGTCAACCTGGCCTACACCCTGGAAGAAAATGGAAAGATCAAAACCTTTATAGGAACCTGACAGGTTGATACCGTAAAGAAGTCCCGGGTTCGGATCGCCAATAAAATCACGATCGTTGTCATCAATTTTTCCATCATCATTCAAATCTTTAAACCTAATATCGCCCGGCACAGCAGATGGACTGGTGGTCGTATGGAGATGCTGGCTGATCTCATTCTCATTCTGATAAATTCCATCAAACACATAACCATAGTAAGCATTAAGAGGATGTCCTGGTTCGGTGCGTGTTACCTGCCCCACAATACTGGGAAGATTGGGGTGCAATTTTTCAACCTGGTTTTCCACTGTTGACAAATTCGCATTGAGGTTGTATTTGAGTTCATGTTCTCTGTTACGGAAAGCAATCCCGAATTCCCAACCTTTATTGCTGACTTCACCTGCGTTCACAATGGTAGGTTGCACATCACCAACAATACTTGGCAAACTGATGGGCAGCAAAATATCGGTCGTATTTTTCCGGAAATGATCGATATTCATATACAGCTTATTATTAAAAAATCCGGCATCTAAACCAAAGTTACGCTGGGTTGTGGTTTCCCATTTCAGATCGGGGTTCCCGTAACGGGAAATCAGATACTTATCTCCTTCTTTTTCAATCAAAGTTAGATAAGCATAGTTGGCGATTTCCTGATTTCCCAACTGACCATAACTGGCGCGTAATTTAAAATCGGATAACCAATCAAACTGATCCATATATGGTTCTTCAGACAATTTCCATCCTATCGACAAAGAAGGAAAATACCCCCACTGATTGTCTTCCGCAAACCGTGAAGAAGCATCCGCACGCAAATTGGTTGTCAACATGTATCTATTGTCATACACATAGGTTGCTGTTGCAAAATAAGACATCAACGCCCATTCCGATCCACTACCGCCATTCCACAAATCCTGTTCGGTGCTTCCGAAATCGATGTACCGGAATTTTTCAGTATCATATTCATAACGTCTTCTGGAAGCACTAATCCCAGCCTCATAATTGGTGATAAATTCACTTCCGATCAGGGCATTGATTGAATGCCTGTAAATGGACTTCTGATAGTTAAGTGTATTGTTAAAGGTGAATGTGAAGGCTTCACTCCGGCTCTCATCCAAACCATTCGGACGATTCTGCCGACCAAGTCCCTGGTCAATTTCAGCACCTCCGCCATCATCATCTCCAAAGTTGGGATAAAAGGCTTTGTTGTGATGGAAATTCAAATCAATGCCCGCGGTTGTCCGGAAAGTAAGCTCATTATCAGGAAGAAACGAAGCTTCGCCGAAGAGGTTTCCAAATGTTTTATAATGAGACCGTTCATCATCGGTAAAATAAGCCAATGCAATCGGGTTCTGTGTCCATTCATATTTATCACTTTCCCAACCACCTTCATCACGGTTATTGTGTACATAAAAAGGTAAGTCGGTAAAAGGATCTCTTTCGGTATATGTGGGATCATCAGGATCCTTAAAAACCGGAATAATGGGGGGACGCAGCATGGCATGACGTATGATACCAGGCGAATCACCTTTCGAAGATAATTTGTCTTGAATAGAATACGACAATTGCATATTGGTGCCGATTTTGATTCTATCGGTCAAATTGTTGCTAATATTGGCCCGAAAATTAAAGCGCTGATACTTGTCATTATCATACACCACAATACCATCCTGATCATAATATCCAACTGAAAGCAGATACTGCATCTTTTCAGTGCCCCCACTGGTAGTCATTTGCACATTTTGTGAATACCCCGGCTCAAAAAGTTCATCAAGCCAGTCGGTATCGGCAAAATCGTTCCTGCCCTTATCAGCTGTGTATGGATTTGTGCCGGAATACCCTGCATTGTTCCAGGCCTCCTCTACCACATTCATATACTGCTCTGCATTGAGCATATCGGGCAAATTTGTGGCGTGTTGTACCCCCCTGTAATAATTGACATCAATTTTGGATTCCCCTGCAGTTCCGCTCTTTGTCGTAATGATAATAACGCCGGCCGATGCTCGCGATCCATAAATAGCTGCTGCTGATGCATCTTTCAATACGGTCATGGATTCAATATCAGCAGGATTTAAAAAGGTAAGTTCTCTGGTGGGCACACCATCGACTACATACAAAGGATTATTGTTGCCAATGGTTCCTTCCCCGCGAATCCGTACACTAATTTCATCACCGGGTGCACCTGTACTCTGAGTGACCTGCACACCGGCTACCTGCCCCTGAAGTGCTTTTCCTATTTCTCCCACACGCCTTTTCTCCATATCACTCACATTCACAGGGGAAACTGCTCCTGTCAATGTTGATTTTTTCTGGGATGAATAGCCCACAACGACCACCTCATCAAGCCCAACCATATCTTCCATCATGGTCACATCAATCCGGGATCTGTCACCGATGGTAATTTCCTGTCTTTTCATCCCAATAAAAGAGAATATTAAAACCTCTGCACCTTCAGGAATTGTTAATGCATAATTACCATCCTTATCTGTAATGGTTCCCTCATTGGTTCCCTGAACAGAAATTGTTACCCCGGGGACAGGCTCTCCACTGTTATCTGTAACCGTGCCGGTTACAGTTTTTCTCTGAGGCTGCACCGCATACCCTATACCATCATTTTCGAACAAAGCATCAAGGATATCCTTAATTTTCAGGTTTTCCACGTCCACACCAACGACTCGCTCTACATCAATTAACTCACTATTGTAGATAAAAAAGAACTCTGAAGATCGTTCAACCTCTTTAAGCGCATCATTCACCCGTGCATGTTCCATTTTCACTGTCACCTCTGTATCGGGGGAATAGATAACCGAAGCAATTGTTGGCACACTGGTCAGCAACAACAAACTCAATGATAGCTTTATAGCTAACAAAACCTTTCGTGAGAGAAACTCTGCAAAGCTCCTTCTCCATTGACAAAAATTTTCCATAAATTTGAACTGTTTATTATTAAACATCTACCTGCCACCAAGCAGGTATTTCATTTGACAGGAAAGTGCTGCAACACTTTCCTGTCTTTTTTGATTACTTTTTCAAAACACTCGATCTTTTGTTCTTAAAAGGTTTTAACTTCTTTTTGCGTATTTTTGTGTTTTAATCATAAACCAAAAGAAATGTACAACTATCTTCACAATAAGGCAATCGAAATTTTTTACATCTTTCTTCCCAGGCAATTCTCTTTATCCCTCGACCTAATTCCTGTTTTTCTTATCGCCTTCTTTACTCAAACAAACCATACGCTACAAAAATTTCCCATTATAAATCACGGGACTCATTGTTAATTTAAGTAAATAAGAGAGGATTTTTCTTTACGATAAAAGACGTACTTTTAGACTGATTTCCAGGACATCTATTTTGTTAAAATATTGAATCACAACAGATCGTTAGATTATTAGATGTAAAATGCCTGCCTGGCGGTTTATGAAAAATGAGCCTTGTTGTACAAACCAAAGTTTGTTTTATTTTGGTAACATCCTTAAAGCACTCGGAGTGGAGCGATCGTATGGTAAAATAAGCCCTCAAAAAAACCAGAGCCACGGCAGTGGTGAACCTCTTTGCAAACTTAAATGTTTCTGTTATAGGGACAACCCTTCCGGGGCTTGGGTTGTTGATTTACTGAGTGTCAATTACCATACGGTCGCCATTGCCAGGTCTTTACAGGAAAAATCGCCATTTTAAACTACAGCCAAGTCTAAAGGACCATTGGAATCAAGAAAAAAGCAGATGACTTTGGTGCAATTGTGAATGGTGTAACATCTCTTACCGAAAAGACTTTATCGCCCGACAAAAAAACAGAGCTGCTCCGGACTAAAACACAAGAAGGTTTTTATTGAAAGCAAAAAAGCTTCAACCCAATATAATAGGTTGAAGCTTTTTTCAGGTGAAAACCAGTGACTCCGGGAGGACTCGAACCCCCACTATAGGAACCGGAATCCTACGTTCTATCCAGTTAAACTACGGAGCCGTTTTGCGCATGCAAAGATAAATTTTTTTGAGAAGGGGGAAAGAAAAATTTGTTATATTTATTCAGACTCTGGTATCTCCTGCTTTATTCATCAATACATTCACATTTTCCATTGTAACCATACAACCATAATTCATAGATTCCAGTACCGGACGTATGTCTTCAAAAAAAGCAGATACTTTGTTCTGTTCGTCCACAATCTCGACAACCACCGGTACTTTCCCTGTCACTTCCCAAAATTTGTAGGAGTGAATGACGGAACTGGCTCCAAATCCCATTGTACCCTGAATAACGGTTGCCCCGGCAAGACCGGCTTCTTTGGCCTTAAAAACGACCCATTCATGTAAAATCTGATGCCCCGTTTTATCAGTAGAACTGATGAAAAGACGGAGCTTTGAAGCGATTGATCCATTTTCCATATCAGATAAATTTTATAAGTGAACGTCCCAGAAAAACCGCTACCAAACCGAAGAAAAAGCTGACAGTAGGATAAATGATAAAACGCAACCATTCTTTGTTTTGCATCAAAAGAAAAGCATCATTAGACAAGGAAGAGAAGGTAGTGAACCCCCCACAAATACCGACGGTCAAAAATATCCGCCATTCGGGTGACAGAAGATCACCTTTCTCGGAAATCCCGAAAAAGATCCCGATAAGAAGACTGCCCAGAACATTAACCACAAATGTTCCCCACGGAAAGACGGAAAGATAAGTCTCCTGAATATACCGGGTGATCAAAAAGCGAAAAACAGTGCCGACAAAACCGCCAAGGCCAGCTATAAGCAAGGCTTTTACCATAAAATATAATTTTTGGTCTGATGTTTTAAATGGTAGAAGTCATCAGCCCTTAGAAAAGGCGGTTAATGGCAGACTTCATTGCCTGCCGCAAAATAAACAAATAAAATCGCCCCCTTAAACTTTTTTGTGCAATTTCCTTTTCACAATCAATCATTCAGGCTTTGTTATTTCATAAGAGGTATTCCTGAGACGCTTCTCCAGGAATATGGCGATAAGAACAAAAACAGGAATGGTAAGAATCAACCGCAGCAGCGAAAACTTCAGTCCCATAAAACCAATCTCAAACGTAAGCATGGGAATTTTTGCGGCGCTAAACATGCCCACGTAAACGAAGATGTTCCGCAGACTGCACCCCTTTTTCCAGAGCAAATGGGCCACGGGAAAAGCAGCATATAAGGGGCCAACCTGGGTCACGGCAAGCAAAATCATCAGAATGATTCCTTTAAGTCCGGAACCGCTCCCGATGTGCTTTTCAATTTTCTCACGGGGCACCCAAACATCGAAAAGGCCGATCAGGATGAACATGCAGGGAAGGATGGTCAGCATCTCTTTCAGGAAGCGCCAAAAGGTTGTTTCAAACAGTTCCTCTCCTACCCTCCAGTCCACCAGATAAGAAAGCCCGACAATTGTCCCGAAAAGGAGAATAACCGTGAAATCGAGCTTGTATTTTCGAAGTTGGTGGTTCATAAATAATGTCATATTAAAAATTACTATTGTCCGGAGAAACAATAGTATTTCTTTTTCGCGCTCGAGCCGCGCGGGCTTTTCCTTCTTTTGTTCACGAGAATAAAAT
>JBNJDH010000088.1:0-10157 GCA_051744695.1 Bacteroidota bacterium
TTTTCCTGTTTTTCGCCTCAAAGATATTAGAAGTGATCAAATCGGGCGGACAGAACCCGTGTTGAGAGATGCATCATTATTTAGTTTTGATTTTGGTGTGCTTGAACACAACAGCGAAATGAGTCCGTTTGGTCTTTCCGGCACCGAGTCGTGCAGGATGTTTTGGTATGCAGGAGCAAGTGACCGGATGCAGACAATCGGGTTGTTTAATGTCCCCGTTTCAGAAGAAAGGGGAGCTCAGGCATCTGTCGGAGCCTTGCTCATATGGCATGCGCTTGAGGGCTCAGCTGCTCGTAGTGGAGATTATCCCGAACGACCCATTGAAAATTATCAATATAAAGTGGTTTATATTGATGATTATGACCAAAATCTTCGATTTTTTCACAATCCGGGAAACAATCGTTGGTGGCTGGAAGTTCCCTGGCAAGGTGAATCACGAATAATAGCTTGCCATGAGTCCGATTATGATAATGCTTTAATGAAAGAAATTCCGGAAATCTGGTGGTTGTATTATTTTAAAAGCAAAGATAATCAGGAGGTGGGTCGGATTAATAAATAGTTTGTAAAAGTAAAACGAAACCTTTACCGGCCAAATGTAGTATATGCGCTTAGTCCTTATTGAAAAATATATACGTTCTTTTACTTGTTGCAAACACCTGTTTGTTAGTGCGATCAGCAATGTGCAACTCCTTGTCCCGGGTAGCATTTGCCCGATTTTTATTAAAACAAAGGGACGAAGTTTTGTTTTTTTTCTTTTATTTTGCATCACTTCGGGTGTTTATGGACAATTTGATCCGATGTTCAGCCAGAATATGTCCAACCCTTTAATGGGAAATCCCGGATATGCTGGGAATAGTGGACGGATGAATGTGATTTTGATGAATCGGAATCAATGGACAGGAATAGAAGGCGCACCAGTTACAACGGTAGCCAGTGCGGATGGGGCTTTTCGATTATTTGAGAAAAACATCGGGGCAGGCCTTGAAGTAATGAATGATGACATCGGGTTTTTTAATAATCTGATGATCCGAGCATCTTTTGCCCGAAGATATCTTTTGGGTGAGGGAAAACTTGGCGTTGGCATTTCAGCCGGAGTCATCAGTCAGACATTTGATGGAACGGCCACTTACATTCCGGAAAACAGTGATTATCATGAAGAAAATGATCCGTTGGTCCCTTCCGAAAAGATTAGCGGTTATACCCCGGATTTCGGAATAGGAGCTTTTTATCAGGCTCCGGAATGGTATGGAGGTGTAGGTATACAACATTTATTTGCACCAAAACCAAACTTTCAGGAGGATTTTTACGTATATATCCACCGTTCCTTATTTTTGACAGGAGGATATACCTTTGATTTTGAAGAACGTAATTACAAATTGGTTCCTTCTGTTTTTATCAGACAAGGTGGAGGAAGCTGGCAGACCGATCTGAATATGAATATCCACTTTCGTGGAAGATATTGGGCCGGAATGTCGTATCGATATCAGGATGCAATTGTTTTTTTAGCCGGAGTAGAATTGCGCAACGGTATTAGAGCCGGTTACAGTTACGACCTGACCACATCAAAGCTTTCAAATGCAGGGAGCCAGGGTTCCCATGAAATTGTGATAGGTTACACCTTTGATCTGAACATTGAAAAACAGGAGAAAAGATATAAAAGTGTAAGATTTTTATAGAAAAAATATATTTTTAGGAACAAATAGATTATCCGAAATACTATGAAGAAAGTACTTGCCCTGAGTGTCATCGTAGTCACTATTTTAAGCGGATGTGGCAGTTCCGGCGGTGGAGAACTGGTCGGAGTGTCCAGGAAAGCATCTTTTTATGAACCGGATCCCTATGGAATGATTTTTATTCCCCAGGGAAGTTTTAACATGGGGTCGGCCGGAGAAGATGTCGCCCATACTATGAATTCACAGAAAAGGACCGTTTCTGTCCCTTCTTTTTGGATGGATGAAACAGAGGTTACCAACTCAGAGTATCGTCAGTTTGTTCACTGGGTGCGGGATTCTATCGCACGCAGATTGTTGGGCGAACAATTCGAAGAGTTTGTAATTGCTGAGGATCAATATGGGAATCCCATTGATCCCCCCTATCTGAATTGGGATGTGGAAATTGATTGGCAGAATGAAGAGTATGCTGAGGTTCTGGAAGAGTTATTCCTTTCAGAAGATGAGCGCTTTTTCCGCCGGAAAGAGATCGACTCCCGTAAGTTGGTTTATGAGTATCAATGGGTTGATCTTCAACAGGCAGCCAAGAAAACCAATCGATACAATTTTGAAACCGAGGAATACGAAGGGGTTGTTCATGATCAGAACGGTGAAGAACGGGAGATCAACGATCGTTCGGCATTTATTATGAGTGATGAGGTGAATGTTTATCCCGACACATTGGTTTGGATATCCGATTTTACCTACTCGTTCAATGAACCTCTCACCGAAAAATATTTCTGGCACCCCGGTTTTGATGAATATCCCGTGGTTGGTGTTACCTGGAAGCAAGCCACTGCGTTTTCTATCTGGCGAAGCCAGCTGCTTAACAATCATCTTCGCAGCAAAGGAGAGCCCGAAGTGCAGAATTATCGTTTGCCCAGTGAGGCCGAATGGGAATATGCAGCCCGTGGCGGACTTGATCAGAACAAGTACCCGTGGGGTGGCTATTACACCCGCAATAACCAGGGCTGCTTCCTGGCCAACTTTAAACCTCTGAGAGGGCGATATGGTGATGACGGGGGTATGTACACCATGTCCGTTGCCAGTTTTGCTCCCAATGATTTTGGGCTGTATGATATGGCCGGAAATGTGGCAGAATGGACATCCAGCGCTTATGATGAATCCTCTTACGGATTTATGCACGATATGAGCCCCACCTATAAATACAATGCCTTGCCAGACGATCCTGAAGTCATGAAGCGTAAGGTTATTCGGGGAGGATCCTGGAAAGATATTGGCTACTTTCTTCAGAACGGAGTGCGAACATATGAATATCAGGATTCAGCTAAATCTTACGTAGGATTTCGTTGCGTCAGGGATTATATTGGAAGTTAAGGGAAAATCTAAGGTACAGGAAAAGAAAACGGAATAAATTATGAGTCTTTCGGAATTTGTACAGAGTCCTGCCTATAAAAAATTTATGGGAAAAGTGTATGGCTGGGGTGCAGCCCTGGTTCTACTTGGAGCTCTTTTTAAAATACAGCACTATCCGGGCGCAGGGCTAATGCTTATGATTGGAATGGGAACAGAAGTGATCATCTTTTTCCTTTCTGCTTTTGAACCTCCCCACGAGATGCCTGACTGGAGTATTGTTTATCCCGAACTTGTAGGCTTGGAACCACGAGAAGACCGTGGCCCCGCAAGAAGCTCCGGCGGAGGCAATTCCGGTGGAGGTGGCGGCGGAAGTGATTTGGCCGCTCTTATCGAAAGCGGAACGCTGGAGCCTGAAGTGGTTGAAAAACTGAATGAAGGAATAAGGAAACTGACAGCTACTACAGGACAATTGTCTGATTTGAGCGATGCATCACTGGCAACAGAAAGTTATCTCCAAAGCATGCAAAATGCTTCGGAATCGGTCAACAAACTTGCCAATTCTCAGTCCCAAAGTGCCGACGAGGTAGAATCGTTCCGCAAAAGCTACAATGAAGCCGCTAAAAATGTGAGTGAAAGCGGGAAAAAATTGGCTGATAATATGACGGCTGCCGGCGATAATCTTGTGAAAGATATGGAAAATTCCGGTAAAGAACTGGTGGCTTCTTATCAGAACCTGAGTCAGGCTATGTCCGAAAACGCCGGGAAGGTCAGTAATACTTCGGAAACATATAATCAAAAGCTCAATGAGGCCAATGAACAACTGGCCGCCATTAATTCGGTTTATGAGATGCAGCTGAAGAGCTTTTCCGAACAAATGGAATCTTCCAAAAAAGTGACCAGTCAGCTTGATTCTATTCACGACGAACTTGAACAATCAGCTAAAGATACAAAGTCTTATAAGGAAGAAGTGGGTAAATTATCACAGACCGTTGGTGAATTGAATACCATCTACGGGAATATGTTGAGTGCAATGAACATGGGGAGCAACCAATAATTCGCGAGGAAAGGGAAGGAAGTATTAATCTAAAGAGATTTTATTAAGTATGAGTGGTGGCAATTGTCCTGAAACGCCGAGACAAAAGATGATCGGAATGATGTATCTTGTTCTTACGGCAATGTTGGCTCTCAATGTTTCTGCTGAATTGCTCAATGCATTTTTACTTGTTGATGATAGTATCAGGAAAACCATCGATTCCATGGAGAAGAAGAATCAGCTTTTATATGCTGATTTCCAGAGTGCTTATGCAACCAATGAAGCCAAGGTTAGGGATCGATATAATGAAGCACTGAAGGTTCAACAGGAAGCAGATAGTTTATATGATCATATTCAGGATGTAAAAACATTAATAGTTCAGACAGTCGATGGCGAGGAAGCGACGCCTAAACCGAATGGTTACCAATCTGTTGGTAATCAGGATGTGGCAGCGCAAGTCATGATTACAGAGAAAAATGGGCAACGCAGTGAAGAACTGAAAGAGCATATGATTCATTTCCGTGACGAACTGAAAGACATGGTCGATGAAGCTGATACAGCGTTGCTCAACACCTTGGATCGGTCCATGACACCGAGAGATCCTGAGCCGGGAGAAGCCGGTGAGCAAATTACATGGGAAAGTGAAAAGTTTGCAAACATTCCCATGTCGGCCACAATGGCTCTGATGAGTCAAATACAGAGTGATGTGAGGAATGTTGAATCGGATATGGTGAGATACCTTTACGGAAAAATTAATGAGGGATCTTTTGTTTTCAATAGCATTGAACCTTTGGTCATTCCAAAGTCCGATTACATCATCAGGGGTGATCAATATTATGCCGAAATTATGCTTGCAGCAAGAGATACAACACAGCCTCCCGTTGTCACAGTTGATGGTGAGGAACTCCCGGTGGAGAACGGACGAGGAATTTTGGAGATTCCTGCCAATTCCACAGGAGAAAAAGAATGGAGCGGGGAGATTGCTGTAATGGGACCCGATGGCTCATATCGTCGATACGATGTTTCTGATTCTTATCGTGTAGCCCAACCCAATGCGGTGATTTCGCCAACCAAAATGAACGTTTTTTATCAGGGTGTGGAAAATCCTGTTGAGGTTTCTGTTCCGGGTATTCCAAGCGAAAATTTGGATGTGAGCGTAACAAATGCGGATTATACAAAAGATGGAAATCAATTTATGGTTTCTCCGAAATCAGGCACTGTTGGGCGCAATTCGGTTGTTTCCGTTAATGCCCGGGTTAATGGAGAAGTTCAGCAACTTGGAAGCCAGGAATTCCGGATTCGTAGTGTACCTGACCCTGTGGCTACTGTTGCCGGAGAACGCGGAGGAACCATTGATAAAGGTTTGTTGATGGCTCAAAGAGCTGTTTTGGCCAAGATGGAGAACTTTGAGTTTGATATGAAATTTGAGGTGACAGGGTTCACCGTTGCTACCATCAGAGATGGATACATGACCCGGCAGGAATCTGAGGATGCCGTGTTTACAGAAGAACAGAAGCGATTGATTGAACTGGCTGGCCAGGGAAGTAACATCATTATCAGCAATATTACCGCTAGAGGTCCCGACGGACGGACCCGGGATTTGGGTTCCATAACCTTTACTTTGAGATAAATTTTAGAAGAAAAATATAAAAATGAATCATACGATGAAAAAGCAGCTCCTTATTTTTGTTTTGAC
Organism: Bacteroidota bacterium; assembly: GCA_051744695.1. GTDB lineage: Bacteria > Bacteroidota > Bacteroidia > Bacteroidales > Marinilabiliaceae > Marinilabilia. Next base: position 5,756 of record JBNJDH010000088.1, read on the forward strand.
CTGTGCCTTTGGAATGATGGCTTCGATGCAGGCACCGGCACAGGAGGAAGTGATCGATGGCTTGTATGAAAAACAACATGTCGAAAACCGACGGCCAGTTCCGTATCCCAGTATTCGGGAAGCTGATGTTTTGTGGGCCAAAAAGGTCTGGCGCATTATAGACCTTAGAGAGAAAAAGAACCTCCCTTTGTATTATCCTACGACCCCTATGGATGATCGATTCAGCCTGATTGACCTCTTGCTCGAGGGGATTAAAAACGGAGAGGTAACTGCTTATTCAGCCGACACAGAGGATGAATTTAAGAACACCATGTCTTATGATGATGTCATGTCTTCTATGGGGGCTGAAACCAGAGTAGAGGAAATTGAGCAGGAGGATGGCACCATTGAAGAAAGAGAGGTGACAAGGGGTGCCCAAACCCGTGAGGTAAAACAGGTTATGATCAAGGAAATGTGGTATTTTGACCGGAATTATTCCAGGCTTGATGTGCGAATTCTTGGCTTATGCCCCATTCGCGAATATACCGATGAAGATTTAGAGGGAGAAGAAGGAGAAGAAGGTGGTGAAGGTGCTGGCGTTGTCAAAGAACAGGCTTTCTGGGTTTATTTCCCCGAAGCCAGAGATCTTCTTGCTCAACACGAGGTGTTCAACCCCAATAATGATGCTCAGCGAAGGAGTTTTGACGACATTTTTATTAAAAGAAATTTTGGAGGTTATGTCGTGCAGGAATCAAATGTGTATGACAACAGAAACATTGATTCATATACTGTTGGTAAAGAAGCCGTTATTGAGTCTGAGCGTGTTGAAGAGGAAATCTTTAACTGGGAACAGGATGTTTGGGAATTTTAAGCTGCTTTTTTCTATATCATACATATCACATATCAAAAAACCCGGGTTTTTTACACCCGGGTTTTTTGATATTAGCATTTAACCTTGCTTTTTTCCAGTTTGAGTATATGTTGGTCTTTATTCTCTGCCAAACTCGGTTTTTACATCACTGGTAAATTGCCGGATTTGTTGCTCATTCTGTCTTGGACAAATCAATAATGCATCTCCAGAATCCACCACAATATAGTCGCTTAATCCCTGGATTACAGCAATCTTATCTTCAGGTACATTGATGATGGAACCATTGGTTTCATAGAGTAAATTTTTTCCACTGATCACCGCATTGCCTTCTTTGTCCTGGGCTGAATATTCATAGAGAGATGACCATGTTCCAAGATCTGACCAACCAAAATTGACCGTCTCTACATAAACGTTCTCAGCCTTTTCCATTATGCCATAGTCGATGGAGATGTTTTTGCATTCTGCATAGATTTCCTCGGCTTTTTCTTGGTCCGGTTGGGGTTTTGTCCGGAGGGGTTCAAAAAGGGTTTTGACCTCATTGAGATGCTTGGCAAAGGCTTTGTTGATTGCGCTAAGTGACCATAAAAATATTCCGGAGTTCCAGAAAAACTCCCCGCTTTCAAAAAATACCCTTGCCAGTTCGGCATTGGGTTTTTCTGTAAAAGTTTTGACTTGTTTGAAGGCGCTGTTGTCTCCGTTTTCTTTGCCGGCCTGAATGTATCCATACCCGGTCTCGGGACGGTGGGGCTTGATGCCTAAAGTGAGGAGTGCATCATGGCGTTCGACGAACTCAAGTCCCTGGCGAATCGCTTTATGAAATTCAGATTCATTAATGATAAGGTGGTCGGCCGGGGTTACAATGATGTTGGCATCGGGATTGCGCTCTTCGATCCATTTGTTGGCAAATGCTATGCACGGAGCTGTGTTGCGGCGGAATGGTTCGGCCAGGACCTGTTCTTCTTTGATTTGGGGCAATTGTTCCAGAACTTTTTCTTTGTATTCGATGCTTGTAACGACAATGAAATTTTCGGCAGGACAAAGTTCAGCAAAGCGGTTATAGGTCTGTTGCAGGAGGCTTTGGCCCGTTCCGAGGATGTCCAGGAACTGTTTGGGGCTTTCGGTTTTGCTCAGTGGCCAAAAACGGCTTCCGATTCCCCCGGCCATGATGACACAAAATGTGTTGGTTTCCATTTTTTGTTATTTTTTGATTATCAATAGTTTATTTCGTTTTTTCCCAGGAGGGATTGCCCTGCCTGTTTTGTACCACTAAATTAGTTACTATTTTTAAAAAAAATTTGGGAAATGAAGTTTTTGTTTCAAACAGGGAGATATCTTTGGTTTCTGGGCCGGGTATTCAAGCGACCGGTTAAAAGTCGGATATTTTTGAAGCAGGTGCTGGAGGAAATCGATGACCTGGGGATCGGATCTCTTGGGATTGTTGCCATTATATCTGTTTTCATAGGGGCAGTTATTACATTGCAAACGGCGATTAATATTGAGTTGCCTATTATCCCCCGGTATACTGTAGGTGTGGCAGCTCGTGACACGATACTTCTTGAATTTTCATCCACCATTGTTTCGCTGATTTTAGCGGGCAAGGTCGGCTCACACATTGCATCTCAAATTGGGACCATGCGGGTTACCGAACAGATTGATGCCCTGGATGTGATGGGCATTAATTCGGAGAGTTATCTGGTTCTGCCCAAGGTTGTTGCGATGGTATTTATCAGTCCTTTCCTTGTTATTATAAGTATGGGAATTGGCATTGGCGGCGGTTGGATTGCAGGATCTGCAACCGGCCTTGTTCCTTCAGGGGAATTCATCTATGGGATCCAATATGCATTTGTCCCCTTTTATGTCTATTATTCTTTGATTAAATCGGTGATTTTTGGTTTTTTAATTGCAACCATTTCGGGTTTTTGGGGGTATTATGTGAAGGGTGGATCGCTTGAGGTTGGACGTTCAAGTACACGCGCCGTGGTTGTGAGTAGTATACAGATTTTGTTGTTTAACCTGATTTTGACCCAATTGTTGCTGACATGATAGAAGTGAAAAATGTATATAAGATTTTTGACGGGAATGCTGTGCTGAAGGATGTTTCTGCTACCTTCGATCCCGGAAAAACTAACCTGATCATTGGTCAGAGTGGTTCGGGAAAAACCGTCCTGCTGAAATCAATCGTGGGTCTTCATCACGTTGACAGGGGTGAGATAGATTATGACGGGCGCAGCTTTTCTGCCATGAATGAGAAACAGCGCAAAGGGATTCGTGAGGAGATGGGAATGCTGTTCCAGGGATCCGCTCTTTTTGATTCCAAAACAGTGGAACAGAATGTGCGTTTCCCCCTTGATGTTTTTACAGATATGCCGTTGGATGAACGTCGCGACAGGGTCAACAATTGTTTGCAGCGTGTCAATTTAAAAAATGTGAATCATTTATATCCGTCTGAACTGAGCGGGGGGATGCAAAAACGTGTAGCCATTGCCAGGGCGATTTCATTAAATCCGCGTTACTTGTTTTGTGATGAGCCCAATTCGGGCCTTGATCCCAGAACAGCGATTGTAATTGATAATCTGATCTACGAAATTACGAAAGAATATAACATGACAACCATCGTCAACACCCACGACATGAATTCGGTGATGGGTGTTGGCGAAAAGGTCATCTTTATTGTGGATGGCGAAAAAGGCTGGGAAGGAACCAACCAGGATATCCTGAAATCGGACAATGCCCGCCTCAATGATTTCATCTATGCATCCCGCTTTTTAAAACAGTTAAGGGATGGCAACATTTGATTTGTTTTAAGAGATCTACTTGATCTCGGGGATCGTGGTCCACATTTTTCCATGCCGCGGATTCAGCTTCATTTTAAGCTCCTGTCGCCCCCCTTTCAGATCAGGTTTAAGCTTTTGTGAACTTTTTAGGTCATCTTCATAAGGGAATGGTTCCCCGGTGATATCAGAAATGGCTTTTGCTAAAAAAAGCTCATCAGGCTCTCCCAGCTGTTCGTTTCTGGTAAGCGAATGTATATCTTCCAGCGCATGGTCAGGATCTAGTCCCCCGGAATAGTCAAGGTCGTCGTGGGCACCTGCCAGGCGGACAATGATGGGTTGAATGGCCCAGGAATGTTCATCCTCATCTGAAAAGGTCGCGGACCCATAATATTTACCGTGCGTTTTTTCTCCAATCTGGATCACCTCCATATAGGGCTCGAGTCCGTATATGATCATTTCACTTGCAGAGGCAGTGGAAGATGTGGTTAATACATATAACTGATCGATGTCGAGCCGGGTGTCTACATTCTCAATGTTTTCGGGCTTTCTGAAGTTGATTTGGAAGGAGTCAGCTGTCCAGTTATGGACTTCCTTAAACGACTCTGTCATTAAATCGTTGTATACCTCTTTTATAAAAATGTTGCCTTCATTGCCTTCGGGCACGATCATCTCACTGAGCTTACGGGCCGAAGCAATGGCCCCGCCGTCGTTGTATCGCAGGTCAAGAACAAAATCAGTGACGCCTTGGTTTTGGAAGTATTCGATGGTGTCTGCAAGC
>JBNJDH010000089.1:0-10154 GCA_051744695.1 Bacteroidota bacterium
AACGGCTGGATGCCATACGATGAAGGGGCCAGATCGGCCGCCTGCAACAGCCGGTTGAGTTGCTCAGGTCCGGGTTTGCGGTTCTTGTCAAAGCTTTTGGTTGCATAGCGCCATTGAAATTTATCGAGATATTCCATAGTGATTTATGTTTAAGTTTTATGAATTAAACGTGGAACGTTTTTTCCAAGGGAATTGTTTAGAGGAATTTTAAATTGAGAATTGTGAAAGAATTGAACGCTCTTTGGAGGAATTGACTTGCTTAGCAATTTATTTAAAAAAATTCGCCCAATTCCCGCCGTCAACTATGCCGGTTTCGAATACAATAGTCCGGCAGACTTTTGTAATATCTTGTGATTCACGCGTTTGAAGTCCAAATGTTTCTATATTAAATTACAGTATATCAGCATTATATGAATCATCCCATCCTATAATCCCACTGCATCCCCTTCATTGCGAACGAAGTGAAGCAATCTTTAATTGTTTTACCGGACACCAGTGATCTTAAATCTAAAAATCTAACGATCTATTGTTGAGAATCAACACCAATTAAAAACCCGTCCCCGTGATTTCTTCCACTTCCGCGATGGATACCGGGATGCGGTTTCCCATAATCCGGGCTCCCTGGTCCGTGATAAGGACATCATCTTCTAACCGGATGCCGCCGAATCCTTTGTATTTTTCCACTTCATCATAGTTGATGAACCGGGCAAATTTATCCCGGGCTTTCCAGTCATCTATGAGGTTGGGGATGAAATAGATGCCCGGTTCGATTGTCACCGTAAATCCCGCCTGAAGTTTTCGTCCAAGCCTGAGAGCCGCAAGGCCAAATTGATCGGAACGTTTGATCTCCTCGTCGTACCCCACCAGCGTGTCCCCATAATCTTCCATGTCGTGGGCATCCAGACCGATCATATGGCCCAGACCGTGCGGCATAAACAGGGCGTGGGCCCCTTCCTGAATGGCCTCGTCAATGTCGCCTTTCATCAGCCCTGTTTCTTTGAGGCCTTTGGCAATGGTGCGGCATGCCAGCATATGAATGTTTTTGAAAGGTACGCCTGGCCGGCAGGCTTCCAAAGCATTGTTGTTGGCATTCAGCACAATTTGGTAAATGGCGCGCTGAATTTCCGTGAATTTTCCCGACACCGGTGTTGTCCGGGTATGGTCCGTGGCATAATGCCGGGGCGTTTCGCTTCCCGCATCCACAAGCAGGAGATCATTTTCTTTTAGAATGTTGCTATGGTCATGGTTGTGGAGGGTTTCTCCCCGCACTGAGCAGATCACCGGGAAAGCCACCATGCCCCCGTGCGACATGGATATGCCCTCCAGTGTCCCCGAGATTTTTTGTTCCGGTACGCCCGGGCGTGCCATTTTCATGGCGGTGACGTGCATGGCCAGGGCCACGTTCATGTGGTTTTCCATCTCCTCAATTTCACAAGGCTCCTTAATGCTGCGCAGGTCGATGCAGGCTCTGATCAGCTCATTGGAGGTATGATTGGCGACATCCCGCGGATGGATATTTAAAAGCTCTGCCAGCAGCAGGATGTTGTCGTACCGGTAGGGCGGGGTGAAATGGATCGGCCGGTTCTTTTTTACAGCATCCGACACGATTTCGGACAATTTATCAAACGGGTGGGTGATGGTGATGCCTGCTTCTTTGGCGTTTTCATCTATCGTGGGTTGTGGCCCGGTCCAGATGATGTCTTCAAGGGAAAAATCGTCCCCGAAAAGGATTTCCCGGTTGTTGTCGATGTCAATCACCCCGGCAAGACCCGGGAGGTCGAGTCCAAAAAAATACAAGAAAGTGCTGTCCTGCCTGAAGGGGTAAGTATTGGCCGCGTAATTCATGGGGGCTTCATTGTTGCCTAAGATAAGAATAAGGCCGCTCTTCATTCGCTTTTTGAGTGCTGCGCGACGCCCGGAATAAGTTTCTTTTGTGAACATGGCGTTTATGTTTTTTTGTTATTTCTAACCTGCTTCCGACAAGCAATTTCTTATGGCTTCACCGGATACCAATCATCTAATATCTAAAAATCTACCGAATCTATTGATGTTTTTTTCCCTGGAAAAATTCAACTCCTTTTTATTGTCTTGTTTTCCAACCGGCCAATGCAACCCTTAAAAAACAAGAAACCAGGAGTGTAACAATTCATGTAGTAGAAAAAAAGTCGGGTTTTTTATTTAGATGTAACTAAGATGTAATGAAATGTTTCGTTTTGTTTTTTTAGAAAAATTACTTCGTTTTTGGATTTTTTAAGACAAAGTAGGCTTCTACGAATGTCGAAAAAATGCCCTTGTATTGTTAACTAAAACAAAAATGAAATGAAAAAAACGAAGTTTCAATTGTTCATGAGCTTATTCCTGTTGGGCGGGCTTTTTATGCTTTCTCATCGGGTTGCTGCCCAGGAGATGACCGTTCAGGGGACGGTCACCGATCAGGATGATCAACCATTGCCTGGTGTTTCAGTGGTTGTAAAAGGAACAACCGAAGGTACGATAACCGACAGCAGTGGCGATTACAGCATTTCTGTTGATTCGGAAAGCACGCTGGTGTTTTCCTTTATTGGAATGAAAAAACGGGAAATTCCGGTGGATAATCAATCCCGGATTGATTTGACCATGGAAGAAGAGATGGCCACACTCGACGAATTGGTCGTTGTGGGATATGGGTCGGTCCGGAAAAAGGATGTAACGACTTCTGTTTCTTCTGTCTCCACCAAGGAGATGGAGAAAAAACCAATTACCAATGTGGCTCAGGCCATTCAGGGTCGTGCAGCTGGTGTTTCGGTTATGGAACCCAGTGGATCGCCCAATGAGGGCATGGTCGTAAGGGTTCGCGGAACAACCTCCCTGAACGGGAATAACGATCCTTTGTATGTTGTGGATGGCGTACCAATGACGGATATATCTTACCTCTCTTCCAACGACATTGAAAGTATGCAAATCCTGAAGGATGCCTCATCGGCTGCCATTTACGGGTCAAGGGCTGCCAACGGGGTGGTGATGATCACGACTAAAAGTGGTGCTGACGGGGAAGCAAGAATCAATTTCAATGGTCACGTGGGGATCACTGACCTGACCAATGAAATAGAACCGTTGAATTTGAGCCAGTACCGCGAGTTGATGAGTGATATGGACTTAAACATTAACCTTCCCGATAATCTGACCGATCGCACCGATTGGTACGAAGAAACGTATCAGACGGCTGTCACCCAGAATTACCAGGTTTCCGCATCCAACGGGAATGATAAAATGAGTTATTACCTGACCGGCGGATATACCCGAGAGGAAGGGGTCATAGATGTGTCGTTTTTTGAGCGGTATAATTTTAAGGCCAAAATTCAGAATGAAATTCGGCCATGGCTAAATGTCGGGGGAAATGTGTCCTATTCTGATTATTCGGGAAATGGTATTATTTCGGGAACTGGATCCAACAGAGCCGGAGTTGTGCTTTCAGTTGTGAACACTCCCACATATGCCCCGGTTTGGGACCCTGAGAATCCGGACCAATATTACAATAATTTTTACGGGGTCAACATCACGCATCCGGTGGAGAATATGTCTCGAAGTGAAGACAATGAGAACAATACCAACCGGCTTATTGCAACCGGAGAAGCTGAGATCACTTTTACGCCGGACCTTAGTCTGAAATCCTCGGTAACCCTTGACCGGGATTATTCCCATTCTGTTTCGTTTCTGGATCCGATTAAAACATCCTGGGGACGATCCAATCATGGTACGGCAAATGATACAAGGTCGCTCAGCACTGTCATGATTTATGATAATGTATTGAATTACAGCAAATCATTTTCCAATCACAATTTTGATTTGATGTTGGGTAGCTCGGGAACCACTTCCGAATGGTCCCAAAGTTACCAGGATGCCTCGCATTTTCGTGATGGAAGCATCAAAACCCTGAATGCGGCCAACAGGATATCTCCGGGCAACGGCACCGTCGCTTCCGAATGGACCATTATGTCCTACTTCGGTCGCCTCAGTTACAATTTCAATGATAAATACCTGCTGACAACCAATATGCGTTCTGATGGCTCATCCAAGCTGCATCCAGATCACAGGTGGGGATATTTTCCTTCGGTTTCCGGTGCCTGGCGCATATCCTCGGAACCTTTCATGGAAACCGCTGACTGGCTCGACGATATGAAAATCCGCGGGGGCTGGGGTCAGACAGGTAATCAGTCGGGACTCGGCGATTATGCCTATTTGGAAAGATACAACATCAACCGCCAAAACTGGTGGGAGGAAGGAAATGAGAATGCCACGGTCAATTTGAGTCAGGCCAATTTGCGTAATACCGACCTCACGTGGGAAACCACGACGCAAACCAACATCGGCCTTGATATGACCATGTGGCGGAGTCGTTTGACCCTGGCAATGGACTGGTATTACAAAACGACCACCGATATGCTGATGACGGTTGATTTGCCGTCAGGTTCGGCTTCCGCCAATACCATCAGTCGCAACGAAGGCGAGATGACCAACAAGGGATTTGAGTTTACCCTGAATTCCCGCAATATTTCCAATCCCCTGCTGTCCTGGGATACGGATTTCAACATCTCGTTCAACCGCAATGAGCTGACCAGTCTGGAGCTGACCAAAGTTTACAATTATGCCGTTACCAGTGAGTATGTCAATGAATATGCTGTACGGAATGAGCCTGGCAGACCTTTGGGAGGATTTTACGGGTACATTAGTGACGGTGTTGATCCCGAAACAGGGGAGTTAATTTATCGCGATGTGAATGATGACGGGATTCTTTCCACCACAGACCGGACCTACATCGGAGATCCCAACCCGGATTTCACCTATGGAATAACCAACAACGTTTCTTACAGGGGCTTTTCTTTGAACGTGCTGCTTCAGGGAAGTTACGGAAACGATATTTTCAATGCTTCCCGCATAGAAACGGAAGGCATGTACGACGGGAAAAACCAGTCTACTGAAGTCCTCGACCGCTGGCGCATCCCGGGACAGATTACCGATATGCCGAAAGCCGGGTACGACATCAAAACTTCTTCCTATTTTGTCGAAGACGGTAGTTATTTGCGGGTAAAAGATGTAACGCTTTCTTACGAGTTTCAAAGGGGATTTCTTGACCGTTGGGGCATTCAACGCCTGCAGCCATATGTGACGGCTTCCAATTTGTTTACCCTGACCAATTACTCCGGAATGGACCCTGAAGTGAACCAATGGGGGAACAGCGGAGCTGTCCAGGGCATCGACTGGGGAACCTATCCGCAAACCAAATCATTTGTTTTCGGGGTAAATGTTGAATTTTAATTCATGACAATTATGAAACTGAATATTATAGCAAAAAGTTTAGGGGTTCTGATGATTCTGGGAGCTGCTTCATGCTCCCTGGACAAGGACCCTGTTTCGGAATTTTCAGAAGTCACACTAGGCTCTTCTGATGATTCGGGCGATCGCGTAAAATTTGAAACACGAAGCGATATGCTCACCCAATACGAGGGGATGTATGACCGTTTCCGGGATCGCCAGGAACACTGGCACCTGGATTATCTTCTGATTACCGAATCGCGGGCCGACAATGCTTATGGCGGAACCACCGGTGCTGAGGTGATGCCTTTCGAGAACAATTCACTGGATGGCGGAAACAGTGTCATTACCCGTGACTGGAACCGTTACATGGAAGATATTGCTTATGCCAATTCCATCATCGAAAACATTGATTTGGTCCCTGACCCTTCTTTTGATGACGCGGAAAGGGCCAAATGGAAAGCTGAGGCCAAAATTTTCCGGGGCATGGTGTTCCTGGATATGGTTCGTTTTTGGGGCAATATCCCGGTCGTAACCAGGGAAGCTGAGGACATTACAGCCGATAATATTGATGAGGTTTATCCTACCTATTTTCCCGGTCAGGAAGATCCTGAAACGGCCTATAACCAAATTGTGGATGATTTGACATCTGCCATCCCCGATGCGCCGGAAGCCGGCAACGACAAAACGGTTCTAACCAAGGCTGTGGCTCGTTCCCTCCTGGCAAAAGCGTATGCGGAAGAACCCATTCGCGATTACGACAAGGTCATTGAATACTGTGATGCGGTCATCAACGACAACTTTTCCCTGGTTGATGATTATTCACTTCTTTTCAGGATGAATGAGGAAGGAACGGACATTGCCGCCCGGAATACATCTGAATCGATCTTTGAGGTTCAGTTCTTCACCGGCGGAGGCAACTGGGTAACCTGGATGTTTGGCCGGAACCTGCTTGACTGGGACCAGCAATTCTCATGGGCCAAATGGGTAACCCCTTCCCGTGATCTGATCTCCGCCTTTAATGAAGAAGGAGATGACATCCGGAAGGACCAGTCCATTGTCTATTATGAGCCCTCATGGAGCCTTTATTATCCGTCAGATAACTATCCGTTCATGTATAAAATGCGTTCCTCGAACAACAGCATCATCAAGTTGCGGCTGGCCGACATTATGCTTCTGAAAGCTGAAGCCCTGGCCTGGAAAGGTGAGCCCGAAGGCGCAGCAACCATTGTTGATAAAATCCGCGACAGGGTGGACCTTCCTGCTGTTTCTTCTTCTGCAAGATCATCTAAAGAGGAGATGATCGATGTAGTATTGGAGGAACGTCGATTGGAACTTGCCTTTGAAGGTCACCGGCTTTTTGATTTGATCCGCAATGATAAGTTGCAGGAGGTGATGAATGGCATCAACAACCGTGACAGTGGTCGTTTGCCCCAATCAAGACCGTTCACCGGGGATTCAGAGAAACTCCCGATTCCCCAAACGGTACTGGATGCCAATTCCAATCTTGAGCAAAACCCCGGGTATTGATCCGGATAGAGCTGGTGAAACGTTTATTTTTTTAAAAATTCCTGTTTCGGGAATAATAATTGGTTATTCCCGGACAGGAGCGAATAAAAACATTGAAGATGATAAAGAACACTTTTTATTTAACCCTGATGGCACTGGTTTTCTTTTCCTGTGGGGCCTGTTCGGAAGATCAAAACAACGAGCCCGAAGAGATAGATAAACAGCCCGAAGAGGGAGATGTAACTCTGTTTGTGACCACGGGCGACCGAGCCTATGAATTTGAGCAGAAAGCCGTGGATTTTAGTGAAACATCCAATATGTCGCCCAACACCATAACCCTCGATCCCGACACCCGTTATCAGGAAATGGATGGTTTTGGTGCGGCACTCACCGGGTCTTCCTGTTACAACCTGATGCAGATGGATTCTGAAGATCGCCGGGACTTCCTTGAAGAGACATTCTCACACGAAAAGGGCATGGGGTATAGTTACGTCCGCATATCCATCGGATGTTCCGATTTTTCCCTTAGTGAATATACCTGCTGCGATACTCCCGGGCTGGAAAATTTCAGTTTGCAGTCGGAAGAGCTGGATTATGTGGTGCCCGTTTTGAAGGAAGTGCTGGAGATCAATCCCGAGCTTAAGATTCTCGGTTCGCCCTGGACCAGTCCGCGCTGGATGAAGGTGAACAACCTCGAGGATTTGCAACCTTACAACTCCTGGACCAGCGGCCATCTGAATCCCGAATACTACGATGAGTATGCCACTTACTTTGTGAAATGGATTCGGGCTTTTGCCGACCTGGGGATCGAAGTTACGGCCATTACACCTCAAAATGAACCCTTGAACCGGGGCAATTCAGCATCTCTGTTCATGGGTTGGCGTGAGCAGCGGGATTTTGTTAAAGTTCTGGGTCCTGCTTTGGCTGAGGCAGGCATGGACACCAAACTTTATGTCTTCGATCACAATTACAATTACGATGACATGAGTGATCAGGAAGATTATCCCGTGAAAATTTATGAGGATGAAGAGGCGCGGTCCTATATTACCGGTGCCGCCTATCACAACTATGGCGGCCACAGTGATGAATTGCTCGATATCCACGAAAAGGCCCCGGAAAAGGAGCTGATCTTTACCGAAACTTCGATCGGCACCTGGAACGACGGGAAAAACCTGTCGAAGCGGTTGATGGATGATATGGAACATGTGGCCTTCGGGACAGTTAATAAATGGAGCAAGGCCGTGATTGTATGGAACCTGATGCTCGATTCGAACCGGGGGCCCAACCGTGAAGGAGGATGCCAGACTTGTTACGGAGCGGTCGATATCAGTGCCGATGACTACAAGACCATTACACGCAACTCACATTATTTTATCATCGGTCATTTGTCGTCGGTCGTTAAGCCCGGGGCCGTGCGGATTGGCACTTCCGGATACAAGGAAGATGGCATCATATATAGCGCCTATGAAAATCCGGATGGTTCCTATGGGTTCGTGTTAATGAACGATACGGGTGAGAAGAAGTCTATCACCATCAGTGATTCAAACAATCATTTTTCATACGAAATTCCTGCTCAGGCAGTGGTTTCTTATCGATGGAATCAATAATCTAAAATGAAATTACCATGAAAAAGATCTTATTATATATCAGTTTAATGTTGCCGGTTTTTTTCTTTGCTTCCTGTGAAGATGAGGACGATATGACCGGAAAACCCGAGTTGGAGGTCAATAGTGAAATCACCAGTGCCCACTTCGGCGACAGCATCTCATTTTCGGCCGATGCAGGGGATGCAGAGGGCGTACCTCTTTCCACCCTGAAAGCCCAATTGTTTTTCGGGGACGAAATGGTGGAAGAAACCGTGATCCGGACCAAAACGGAGGGAGCTTATGAAGGAAAGATATTTGTCCCTTTCTTTAAAGACATTCCCGATGGCACAGTCACTTTAAAATTTGTTCTTCAGAACATCGAATTTGCTACGGATGAAGAAAGTTTTGATGTGGATGTGACCCGGCCCGATTATCCTTATCTCACTTTAGTGACCGGGGATGGTGAATACCAAATGGAGCGGACCGACCTTTACCAGTATAAAGTAACGGAGACTTTTCCCCAAAAAGTGAAAGGATATATCAAAACACCGGTACTGAACGAACAGGGAAATGTCATTCGTTTTGGCTGGAAGGATGGCGCCATTACCCAGGGGACCGATTCGGAAATCTCTTTTTCGAATTATGCAGCCGGGGAGTACGACATTACTTTCAATACGCTCAGCTACGAGGCTTCTCCCTTCATAACCCTTGAATTTGAAGGGGAAGAGATGACCATGGTCGATGACAACAATTACAAAGTGGAAACGGAGCTGGAACAGGGCCAGGACATTGAAGTGGAAGGAATTGCCGATATTGACCAGTGGTGGATTGATGCGGATTATTTCGAAGCAAACGGTGACGGTACTTTCAAATTCCTGCCGGTTTCCGGAAAATATCGGGTAACAGTCAATTTTGAACACGAGTATTTCATCGTAGAAGCCATGGATGGAGATGAACTGGCCACGTTGCAGGATGATGGCAGCGGTGCTCTCTGGATCATCGGGGAAGGCATCGGAAAACCCTCGCTCGATAATGAGGTGGGCTGGGATCCCGGAAAAGCCTTGTGTATGGCCCAGGTTGAACCCCAGGTTTATCAGGTGACTGTTGTAGGCGGAGAGTCGATCAATGCCTCGGCGATTAATTTCAAGTTCTTCCACCAGAAAAACTGGGGAGGAGAATTTACGAATGAAGAGCTGACATCAGACAGTGAGCTGGTCTTTGTCGGGGACGGCGATAATGACAGGGACCCCGGGAATCTTGGATTGATTGATGGTGTCACCCTGTCCCAGGGTGTCAGTTACGAGTTTCAGGTGGACCTCACCGAAGGGAACGACAACGCCGTTTTACGAGCAACAGAGCTATAATATGGCCAATGGCAGGGATTGCCACACACAACTAATAAAACCCCGGCCTAATTCCCTTTCCTGAGCCTAAAAGGCTCGCCACACTCTGTGATTCATCAATTTTTTGATGTTTCGCAGAGTGTTTTTTTGTATAAAACGGAAAGTTAAAACTGACCGATCAATTCATGAATATCGGGGTATTTTTTTCTCAGCCGGTAACGGGCTGTTTCCACACCTCTGACCGAAATGTTGAAAATGCTGGCCATTTCTTTGTTGGTGAGTTCCATGCGGATAAAGGCACAAATCCTCATTTCTTTGGCAGAGATGGAGGGGTATCGCTTTTTTAACTCGTTGAAAAGATCCTGATGAACGCGTTCCAGGTTGGTGTCGAAAAGCTGGTATTGTTTTTCATCGTTGAGGCTCA